>CANNNN010000033.1 GCA_947506075.1 Methylococcaceae bacterium | reverse complement strand
GGTATAAGACGCAGCTTTGAGCGTGCAGGCAAGGTTAAAACCTTGCGCCTGCACGGCGACTGTTATCCAGGCAATATTTTATGGACCGATGACGGCCCACATTTTGTTGATTTCGATGACAGCAGGATGGGACCGGCGATACAGGACTTATGGATGTTGCTATCCGGAGATCGCGCCGAAATGACCGTGCAATTAAACCATCTGCTAACCGGTTACCGGACTTTTTACGATTTCGATAGCCGCGAACTGCATCTGATAGAAGCCTTACGCACCTTGCGACTGATTCATTATTCCGCCTGGATTGCGCGGCGCTGGGATGATCCGGCGTTTCCGATGGCCTTCCCGTGGTTTGATACGCCGCGTTATTGGCAGGATAGGATTATTGAATTACGCGAGCAAATCGCGCTAATGGATGAAGGACCTCTGGAATTAAATTAAAGCCCATCCTGCCGCAACAGCAGGGTCTTTACCGGGTTGAAGGATCTTCTATGTATAGCTAAAAAGCCGAACTGTTCAATTTCGGCCAGATGCTGCCTGGTACCGTAACCCTTATGGGCGTCAAACGAGAATTCAGGAAATTGCTGATGATACTCATGCATCAGCTTATCACGCTCGACTTTAGCCAATATCGAGGCGGCGCTGATCGCCTGCACTTTGCTGTCGCCTTTAACGATAGCCTGGGCAGGCATAGACAAATCAGGCAGCCGATTACCATCGACTAAAACCTCATCAGGCTGGATATGCAGTCCTTTTACCGCTCTTTGCATCGCCAGTAAAGTCGCCTGAAGGATATTCAGCTGATCAATCTCTTCCACACTGGCCTCCGCAATAGCCCAGCTTAAAGCGGCTTCCTTGATAAGAAGATAAAGACTATCCCGTTTACTTGCGCTAAGGATTTTTGAATCGGCCAAGCCGACAATCGGTCGTAGGGGATTTAAGATAACGGCAGCGGCAAAGACCGGACCGGCAAGCGGCCCTCGGCCCGCTTCGTCAACGCCGGCAATGATTAGAGGGGCATTCATAGTAAAGTCCACTTCTGAAACAGGTTTTTATCCACGAAAAGCACGAACGAAATTCCCCGTATAGTTTCCCAGGCTCACGCTTAGGAATGAGCACGAAATAACTTGAGCATCTTATTCTCCTCACCCCAACCCTCTCCAGCAGGAGAGGGAGAAAGTTGACTAAGTTATTTCGTGCTCATTCCTTACCATTAAGCTAAGCCGTCATACACGCCTTGACGCCGAAACTTGGGAGAAACTCGGAGGCTTATTTTTTTCGACGAACTGCCTTAGCGCAATATGCCCCGATTTACGTTGCGCAAAAAGCTGACCATATCTGACAATTCGTTACTCTCGCCGGCCAGATCTTCCATTTGGTCAATTGCATCTTCCAAACGCAGATTGGTCTTGTAAATGATCTTGTAAGCTTTTCGGATTAAGCGAATGTCTTCAGGAGAAATGCCGTTGCGTTCCATGCCGACTGAATTGATGCCATGAGGCCGGGTAGGTTTTCCGCCAACCATCACAAATGGGGGGATGTCCTGGGTAATAGCGCTGCCCATCGCAGCAAAGCTGTATTGCCCTATTTGGGTAAACTGGTGCACTAGGGTAAATCCACCCAAAATCGCGTGGCTATGCAAATGCACATGGCCGGCTAATGAAGCGCCATTGGCCATAATGACGTGATCGCCGATGATGCAGTCATGCGCCACATGGGTATAAGCCATAAACAGATTATCACTGCCTATTTTAGTCAGGCTGCGATCCTGCTTCGTTCCCCGGTGCATGGAGGTGTATTCGCGTATCGTGTTTCTATCGCCAATTTCCAGCCGGGTTATCTCTGCGGCGTACTTTTTGTCCTGGGGATCTTCGCCTATCGACGTGAATTGATAGATCCGGTTATCTTTACCTATGCTGGTAGGCCCCTTTATGACCACATGAGAACCTATCACCGTACCGGCACCGATTTTCACATCCGCGCCAATCACGGAAAAAGGCCCAATCGAGACATCCGTGTCCAGTTCCGCCTTACTATCAATTATCGCTGTTGGATCGATCAAAATTAATTCACCACGGCTGCACATCTGATTTCGGCACTTGCAACAAACTCGCCATCAACTTCCGCACGGCATTCAAACGCCCAAATATTACGCTTGCTTTTAACGAATCTTGCTTCCAGCATCAATTGATCACCGGGCACCACGGGTCTCTTAAACTTGGCCTTATCAATGCCGACTAAATAATAAATCATCCCGGCCAGCTCATCCCCGGCTGTTTCTGAGGCCAGCAAGCCTGTGGCTTGAGCCAGTGCTTCCAAGATCAACACCCCCGGCATGATCGGCTTTTGCGGGAAATGTCCCTGGAAAAACGGTTCATTGTAAGTCACGTTTTTCACGCCTAGCAGTCTGACCCCAGGCTCACACTCAACTACCTTATCAACTAATAAAAAAGGATAACGATGCGGCAAAAATTCTTGTATTTGTAAAATATCTAGCTTGACGGACATGGGTGAGGATGCTTCCTAAAAAAGTTGATGACTCAAAAACAGGTAAAAAGCTAAGAAAAAATGGAAAACAACGCCCTATAAAATCCAGGACTGTTGCTTTTCGCCTTGTGACATTCGCCTAATCTTTAATAGCAACTGAGTGATGAATAGTTGATGACTATGCGAATAAATTAAAGACCGCGTATAATTATTCCGGCATGGTTGACAACTTTTGTTGAACTTGACTGGTCACGTCAATTTTTTCACTGGCATAAATAACGCCATCAGTAAGTAATAAATCAAAATTCTGATCCTTTGCTATTTCCCGAATCGCTTCAACAATACGCCGTTGTAATTTTCCCAATTCTTCATTACGACGTGCATTGAAATCTTCGCTAAATTCCTGTTGAGCTCTTTTTGCGTCTCTTTTTTTATTTAAAATATTTTTTTCAAGATCGGCCCGCGCCGACTCACCCATGACCGCAGCATCTTTGGTCATTTTCTCGTCCATGGTTTGAATTTCTTTTTGCTGAGCAACCAGTTGCTTGTCTCGTGGTGAAAATTCTTGTTCCAGCCGTTTTTTGGCTTTTTCTGCTTGAGGCGCTTTCTCAAGAACAGCGGGAATATTGACAAAGCCTATCTTTAAATCAGCATAACTTGCATTAGCCGCAAGCAACAAGCCTAAGAACAAAGCAATTTTGGTTTTCATTGTTAAACAGATCTCGGGTGAAATTAAAATAGAATAAATAAAATTACGACAACCTTATTGCACTATAGGGATGTCGGATTATAGGGGATAAGTGCATTAAATATAAACAACTTCTTAGAAATTCTGACCGAAGTTAAATTGAAACATCTGCGTTTGATCTCCCTTAATACTATTAGGCGTCGAGTTCGATGTGGCATTAACAGCATTTAACGGTAAGGCGGCGCTGACCGATAACGCGCCGAACGGAGACATCCATTCACCTGAAACCCCGGCAGAATACTTCATGGAAACATCTTTAAAACCGTTACTAATTGATCCGGCATCGAAAAAGGTGCCTAACCTGACCGACTTTGTGTCCGGCATAAACGGCACCGGAAAAAACATCTCGGCGTTACCGATAATTTTACTGGAGCCGCCAAACGGATAAAAGTTGGAGTCTCTGGGTCCCAGTGTATTGTTCCTAAAACCGCGTATAGAGCCGGTACCGCCGCCGAAATAATTTTCAAAGAACGGCAAGTTCGTTGTAGCTCCATAGCCGCCCCCGTAAGCCACTTCACCATTCAGCTTGAAGGTAAAGTCTTTAGCCAGCGGAAAATAAACTTGGTGTTTATAGCCCACTTTATAGTATTCCAGATCGCTGCCGGGGACTGTCGCCAACGCAGATAAACGCTGTTGTCCGCCGCTGTTCGGGAAGATGGCCCGATTCAGCGTGTCATGAGTCCAACCCACGGATGGAGACAGCGTCAGAAACGTAGAACCTTCTTTATTAATAAAATCTCGAATTTGAGTTGAGGAATAATCAGTGGAACTCAACTCAGTATGTTTTGCATCAATATCAAAGCGCAAACTATCGAATTCATTCAACGGTATGCCGAAATTTACCCCGGCGTTCATCACATTGGTCGAGTAATTGGCAATATTAATTTGTCCGGCATTTCGTTTGGTATAGCCCAGGTTATATCCCTGACTGACGCCGTCCACGGTAAAATACGGATTAAAGAAGCCAAACTGATAGCTGGTCATATAACTACTGTTATTAAACGCAATATTGACCCGCTTTCCGGAGCCAAATACGTTATCCTGGGCAATGTTGGCATTCAACACGATACCCTGGACTTGAGAAAAACCGACGCCTGCCGACAAGTTGCCGGAGGGTTTTTCTTCTACCGTGTAATTAACATCAATCTGGTCAGCCGTACCAGCAACCGGCGGCGTTTCAACATTCACTTCTGAGAAATAACCCAAGCGTTCAAGACGGGTTTTCGATCGCGCAATCTTCGAACTTGAAGCCCAACTGGACTCCATTTGCCGCATTTCCCTGCGCAGCACCTCATCTCTTGTTTTGGTATTGCCTTTCATGTTGATACGTCTGACATAAACCCGTTTGCCTGGATCGACAAAAAAAGTCATATTGACGGTTTTTTTAGCTTCGTCGATATCCGGCACCATGTTCACGTTTGCAAAAGCGTAACCGTCATCGCCCAAACGATCAGAGATTGATTTAGAACTTTCGGTAGCGTTCTTTCTGGAAAAAACCTCACCAGGACCGACCTTGATCAGTTTAATAAGCTCTGCGGGGGCCACCACCAGATTACCCGCCAATTTGACTTTTTCTAGCTTATAAATCTCCCCCTCTTTGACATTGATGGTCACATAAATGTCTTTTTTGTCCGGAGTAATCGCCACCTGCGTGGACTCAATATTAAAGTTGATATAACCTCTATCCAGATAATAAGAGCGCAAGGATTCCAGATCGGCCTGCAATTTTTGCTTGGAATACTGATCGTCCTTGGTGTAAAAGGACAACAGGTTGGAGGTGTTTAATTCAAGATTTTTCAACAGCGTTTTATCATCAAAAACAGTATTGCCGACGACATTGATCTGTTTGATCTTGGCCACTCTGCCCTCGGAAATTTTGATCTGAATGCCAACCCGGTTGCGGGTCAGGTTCGATACCTCGGTCTTAATCTTTAAACCGTATTTGCCGTGACTGAAATATTGGCGACTTAATTCCTGCTCGACCTTATCCAGCACCTGCTGGTCAAACACCTTGCCTTCTGCCAAACCGATTTTCTTCAAGGCTTTGGTCAAGTCATCCTTGCTTAAGTCCTTATTGCCCTCAAAAACAATTTTTGCTATCGAGGGCCGCTCTACCACATTCACAATCAGCGTAGAACCCTCTCTTTCGAGCGTAATGTCCTTAAAAAAACCGGTCTTAAACAGGGCCTTGATGGCCGGAGATACATTATCCAGCGAAAACTTTTCCCCCACATTAACAGGGAGATAGTTATAAACGGTTCCTACAGAGATACGTTGCAAACCTTTGACCTGAATGTCCTCTACGACAAACTCATCAGCGCCTTTAGCCACCTGGGTGGTAAGTAGAAGCATCAGTAGCATGCGAGAAAAAGTTGTTAATTTCATAGGGAAGTCTAAAAATAAAACAGTAGGGGGCCAATGTTCAAAAACTGCCGGATTATATCACAGTAAATATTTAATCCAGCTTAAGCGCTGTGAATAGAAAAACTAAGCACTTCCTTAATGGAGGCACTATCCGACAACAGCATCAACAATCGATCCAGGCCTATAGCCACACCGGAACAGTCGGGCAAACCCGACTCCAACGCATTAACAAGACGATTATCCTTAACGGCAACAACCAGTTTTTGATGCTGCCTGACAGCCAATTCCTGATCAAAGCGCCGATTCTGCTCTTTAGCGTCAGCCAATTCATAATAGCCATTACCCAACTCTATGCCGTTAATAAACAGCTCGACTCGCTCGGTAAGCTGATTATTCTGCTCAGAAACTCTTGCCAGCGATGACTGACAAGCAGGATAGCCGTATACCAGACACAAGGCGTTGTCACCCAAATACGGTTGAACCTTATGGCTGAATATAAAATCCAGCCACAGGCCATGATCGTGCCCGCAGATGTCCACAGCCTCGAATAACCCACATTGCCTGACATAAGCGCAGTAATCCTGGTACGAAAATACCAGCGGATCCAGACCGGTTAACGAAATAAATATCTCCCGATAACTGACCCGTTGCGTTTCCTGTAACGAGCGGTCACGAAACAAATTGCCGATCAACTCGGCTATTTCATCCATTAACTGAGGCAAGGTAAATCCGACCCGGTACCATTCCAGCAGCGTAAACTCAGGGTTGTGAAAGCGTCCGGACTCGCCGTTGCGAAAGACCTTGCCTATCTGATAGATAGAGCCGCTGCCGGCCGCGAGTAACCGTTTCATTGCAAATTCAGGCGATGTTTGTAAAAACAGTGTTTGCCGCCGGGGCGACAAACAATATTCTGTCGTGAAAAATTCCAGCTGGGGATCAGTCCCGATACTGTGACTGAGTACTGGCGTCTCCACTTCGAGCACCGATCTGTCCGCAAAAAATTGACGCAGTTCGGCAAGCACCTTAGCTCTTAAACGGATCAACTCTATCGTGCAGGTCGGCCGCCAATCAGGAGACATTATTCCTTTACGCGGGAAACATATTCGCCGGTCCGGGTATCAACCTTAATCAATTCACCAATTTGTACAAACAACGGCACCCTGACCACAGCGCCAGTTTCCAAGACCGCTGGCTTGCCGCCGCCGCCCGAAGTATCGCCGCGCACGCCGGGATCGGTTTCGGTAATGGCCAAGTCGACGAAATTAGGCGGCGAAATCGCAAGCGGCACATCATTCCACAAAGTTACCGTACAAGTATCCTGATCTTTAAGCCATTTACCCGAGTCACCGACCACTTTTTCTTCGGTCTGATACTGTTCAAAGGTGTCCGGCACCATAAAATGTCTGAACTGACCGTCGTTATAAAGATATTGCATCTCGACATCGACTACATCGGCGCCTTCCAGCGACTCACCCGATTTAAAGGTTCGTTCAATCACCCGACCCGTTTTCAAATTCCTGATTTTCACCCGGCTAAAGGCCTGACCTTTCCCCGGTTTGACAAATTCATTTTCAATAATCGCACAGGGATCATTATCCAACATGACTTTTAACCCGGCTTTAAACTCATTAGTACTGTAACTAGCCATCTTTTCCCTCAAAGACAATGTAAAATCAAACCATTATAATAGAGCCAACAACCGATAGAAACTTTAATCATCCCTAATGCACCAGCCAGAGTCCGAAATCCAGCACTTTACAAAAAATTGGCAACAACAACTTGCCGAGGCTTTTACCAACATTGAAGATCTTTGCAGGTATTTACACTTATCACCGAATGACCTGCCGGTTTCAATTGCCGCCGCCGAAAATTTTCCATTACGCGTTCCGTTAAGCTTTGCAGCCTGCATCGAAAAAAACAACCCGCATGACCCCTTGTTACGCCAGGTATTGCCCATCAACGATGAACTGAACACCTATCCGGGCTTTAGCCACGATCCGGTTGGCGATCTTGCCGCAGCCACCCAAACCGGCGTGCTGCACAAGTACCAGGGCCGGGTATTATTTATCAATACCGGCAGTTGCGCTATCAACTGCCGGTATTGTTTCCGTCGGAATTTTCCGTACGCTGACTTGCAGCTGAGCAAACAAAAGGAACAGGCCGCTATCGAAGCCATACAAGACGATGCCAGCATTACCGAAGTCATTTTAAGCGGCGGCGACCCCTTATTGCTAAGCGATTCAAGATTAAATAGGCTGATAGTGCAGCTCGGACAGATTAGGCATTTGAAACGCATCCGTATACATAGCCGCCTGCCTATCGTTTTGCCCGCGCGAATAAATGCTGCATTTATTAACACGCTGAAACTCAGCCCCAAACAAGTCGTCATGATTATGCATTGCAATCATCGCAATGAAATCAATGAGCGGGTTATTGCTGCCTGCGGTTTACTGAAAGACAGCGGCATCACCTTGTTTAACCAATCAGTGCTGCTGAAAGGTGTGAATGATAATGCAGCCGTACTCTGCGAACTGAGCGAACAATTATTCAGCCACGGCGTGATCCCCTATTATCTGCACTTATTGGATAAGGCAAGCGGCACAGGACATTTTGAAGTCTCCAAAAGTGAGGCTCTTGCACTTATCCGTCAAGTTCAAACCGCCCTGCCCGGCTACCTGGTTCCAAAATTAGTCACAGAACAGGCCGGAGACACGTCCAAACAGCTTATCTATTAATCCTGAATGTCATTATTTATCCACAAAAACACGAAAGCAACGAAAAGACTATTCCTGCATCTCCGGCTCCACGAACGGCGGCGGCTTTCCGCCCAGGTTTAGTCCATAGTTTTGATTAGCCACGGAGCGAATATGAATATCTCGCTGGGGGAATGGAATCACTATATTGTGCTCGCGCAGGGCTTTTTCCAGCATAACGTGTAAATCATGGGCAACCGGCAGTCGGTTGCCCATCTCACTGACAAAAACTCGGATAGAAAAATCCAGCGAACTACCGCCAAAACCGACCAGCAATACGCAAGGCTCCGGATCGGCGAGCACCAGCGGCATAGCTTTAACCGTGTCGATCATGACCTTATGCGCCAGCTCCACATCAGAACCGTAAGCAATACCCACAGGAATCACCAAACGGGTGGTTGCATCGCTTAAAGTCCAGTTAACCAACTGACTGGTAATAAAGGTTTTATTCGGAATAATCAACTCTTTTTGGTCCCAGTCTATCAGCGTGGTGGCACGCATCTGAATGCGGCTGACTTTACCTGAAACATTGTCGATAGTTACCGTATCACCGACCCGTATCGGACGCTCAAACAGCAGAATAATACCCGACACCATATTGGCGAAGATTTCCTGCAAACCAAAACCCAAGCCCACACTAAGCGCCGCAACCAACCACTGCACCTGCGACCAGCTGCCGCCCAGCTCATTTGAAACGCTGATAAAACCTATAGAAAATAAAACATACTTAGCCAGCTGATTAACCGCATAACGACCGCCGGCCTCTATCGACAAGCGCCTGAACACCAGCAGCTCCATGACCCCGGAAAAATTTCGTATGGCGACAACGACAATAAAAACATAGAGCCCGGCCAGCAATAGATTGATCATGCTGATCGGCCGATAAACCTCCTGATTATCGACATTAACCAGATGCTGCCAGAGCACAATATTCTCCAGAAATGAAAACGCCGGCAAGATGTTCCTCCAGATCATCCAGAAACCGATTATCAACGTAAACCCGATAAACACATTCAGCAACTTTATAGTTTGGGCATTTATTTTGGGAATATCGATTTGCTGCTCATTGACCGGCAACACAGGATCTTCCGATCCCGTCAGATGCTTTTCATGAGCCGATGCCGTTTTGCGCTTTTGTATGGCATTGCTAATTGCCAGCTGCCGGTTAACCAGGGTTAACCAGCGAAACACCAGCGCATGAAGAATGACAGCCCAAAAAATCAGCCTTAGCGTAACGATTAATTTTTGCTGTAACTCCAGAGCGCTTAAATAGTAACCGGCGACCGCAAAACCGATGATAACCAATGGAAAACAGATGACAGCGAAATACCAGCCATAACGCAATTTGGCGACCCAGCCATCGGTATTTTTATTGATGTAGTCGTGCAAGATGCCGCCGGAGGGTTTCAACACCCTAGCCACAAACACCGCAATCGCAACCATGACCAGGATCTGCGCCAGCCTACCGATACTGTCACTGGGTGCCGTAAACTTAGCGGCACTGGTAGCGCTGATTAAAAACATTCCCGGTACGGCAACAAAACGTATCCAGGCGATCTGCTTGTGCAACAGCGTGACAGAGGTTTTCTTCCATTGAAAATGATTACGCGCCACACCATCGGGTGCAAACAGGCGATATAAGAATTGCAGAAAAAACAGCGAGATGGCAGCTTTCTGTAGCCCGACACCGACAGCATTAGTAAAATCGGCAACCTGCATACCACTATTTAAAAACCAGCCAAGATAGACGAGCAACAACGGCAACGACACCACCAGCATCAAGTTATAAGCCAAGGCTCTTAACGTGTAATAAAAACTATCCGTTTTATCGGAGAGAGCCTCTAATTGGCGCTTTGCCCATTTTCTAAGCAACTGCAGACCGACAAAAGCCAGTGCCGCAACAAAGGACAAAATCAAATGATGGCCGGCTAACTTAAGCGTATCTTTTATCACGCCCATCCAGTTTAACGGTGACAACAACCATTTCGTTGAACGATAGAGCTCGCTAATATAATCCAGGTTAATTGGCTCAGAACTGGGTACCCATAGCAATCGCTCATCTAGGTAAATCGCAAACTTGCTGGCCTGAGCACCCATTTGTTGCCTGGCAAAATCAAAATCGCCCAAGGTGCGTAAATAAGTGGTATAGGCAACCGCCAGCTTATTCAGCAATTCCTTCTGATTATCCAGTAGCACCCGAAGTTCCGCCTGTATCATCATGCGCTGTTCGGCAGGCAGGGCTTGATCAACCTGCTGACTCATCATGTCTTTTAGTTCGGTATCAACATCTACCAGACGCTTTAATTTATCTTCAACTTTAAATTGCGCCAGACTGATCAACGCGGTTTCGTTTTGAATAGTCAGGGACTGCTGCTCAAACTCACCCGGAACCGGTAAATTACGCCGCTGCTCACGCAAGATCTTGCCCAGCGCCGGACTTAACCCCGCCAGACTGATTTTCTTTTCGGCGCTTTTAAAATCGGCTTCAATATCGGCTGCCTTAGTCTCAACCTTGGTTTTTTGCTCGCTGTATTGTTCAATTTTATCGGTAATATCCTGCAAATCACGACTGTATTGAATGTTTTCTCGTGTACGTTCCTGGATAAGGAGATGCTTGCCGGAAACCGCTTTTTCTGCCTGGCTGAGTGCATCCTGTAATTGTTTGGCTTCCTGCTGCCGCAGCTCGAAAACAAGTGCTTCGATTGCGCTTACAACTGGACTTAACGCCGACTTTTGACTTTCCAGCAGCTGCAACCGAGCTTTAAGCAAATCGACTCTGGACTGATTGCTGATCGCTTCAACATCAAGCATTCTCAACTCGGCAATGCGCGCATCAATCAACGTTTTCAGTTGTGCTTGCCTGGCTTCAACTTCAAGTTTTTGATCAAATTTTCCAGCAGAAGCTGCCAGCTTTTTTTGTGTCGCATCAAGGTCTTGCTGGGCCGCCACCGTTTCTTCGCGAATCAGCTGCGGACGGTTAGTTTGCAGCACCAACTCAGACTCAAATTTTTTTATCTGTTCATCCAGATTACTAATTTTTCCTTTTTCTATAATAAGCCGCTGTTCAAGTTCCTCAACCGGTATCCGCTTAAAGTTTTCCGTTTTTTGCTTGGTTACTTTCAACTGCGTCGGCTCAATTTCCTTTTGCAGTTTTTTGGTTTGTTCCGGCGCTTGCTTGATAGCCGCTTTAAAATCGGCTGCCTGTGCTTTAAACTTTTCGACATTGCTTAAATTATCTTCCGCCGCCTGATAAATAATCAGCAACTTGGATTTTGTCGCCTCATCTATACCTTCTCTAGTATTGGTGGCCTCAATTTTGGCCTTTAGGGCATCTTTATTAATTTCAATCGTCGAGTTATTTTGCCCGGCATTCGGCGTAGTACTTTTAGCCGAGGTCCCGGTTGAGCACAGCGTTATAAAAAGCAAAATAAACAGCAGGGAATAACTATTTATCTGCGCGGTAGGGAACTTGTTGGTTTTCATAGATTACGTAGAGGACAACTGGGAATGGATACACGCTGATATTGTAAACTGTTTTTGCCGGTTCATACGCAGGACGCGTATCAAACAAACATCAAGGTTAACATCTGCTATTAATCACGATATATAATGCAATTATTATTTCTAAAATCAGCACCGTTTAAACCTGCTTCCAGAAGTCTCATCCAAACCAATTTGAAGGTTCGTTATGAAAAAACAATTATTGATGATGGGTATAAGTTCAGTTCTGTTGACCGCTTGCATCACCGATCCTAACACCGGCCAATCCAGCCTCAGCAAGACGGCGATGGGCGGCGGATTGGGCGCTGCGGTCGGCGCAGGCGCTGGAACCTTGTTTGGCGGCAACGATCTCAAGAATGCCGGATTTGGCGCTTTAGCCGGCGGCGTCGTTGGGGCTGCCGTAGGCGCTTATATGGATAACCAACAGCAAGAAATGCAGCAATCTTTGCAAGGCACCGGTATCGAGGTACAAAGAACCTCGGAAAACACCCTTAACCTAACTATGCCCAGCAGCATTACCTTTGGCTTCGATTCGGCCACTTTAACGCCGCAAGCACAAAGCGCTTTAGACGCTGTCGCAAAAGTATTAAATCAATATCCGGATTCCACGATCACTATAACCGGTCATACCGACGATAGCGGCTCCGACAATTACAATCAAAAACTGTCAGAACAACGCGCCGCCAGTGTTTCGGGTTATTTATCCCAGCATAATGTGCTTTACTCCCGTCTGACCCAATTGGGCATGGGCGAGAGGATGCCGAAGCTGCCTAATGTGAATGAGGCGAACCGGGCTGAGAATCGCCGGGTAGAGCTGGCCATTGTTGCCAATAAAAATGCAGGAGCCCAGCCTGGACCTGCACAACAACAACAACAACAACAACAACAACAAGGAAACCCACAGCAACAGGGCTATCCGCAGCAGCAAGGATATCCTCAACAACAGAACTATCCGCAACAGCAAGGATATCCTCAGCAACAGAACTATCCGCAGCAGCAAGGATATCCTCAGCAACAGAACT
>CANNNN010000032.1 GCA_947506075.1 Methylococcaceae bacterium | reverse complement strand
TTTCCAAGTTGCGTAATATCGTGCGTTTACGTTTTTTTCCTAAAATCACGATTCAGATTTTACCGCATACCTACGTTAATCCACCTTCGGAATTAAGAGGTAAAAATCGTCGCAAATACAGCGGCCATGTGTTGACCGATATTATGACTGAGATGATGTTTGCGACCAGTCATCACCGACAAAGCATTTTCGCTAGTGTGCTTGAGGCGCGGAAAATTCACGGCGGCAAGCATATCGTTGCCACCGATCTGGAGCGTATTCCACTAAGCTACGACAACTTGATTACCCGCACCATTGCGATCGGCAATGCGTTAAAGCCGATTACAGAGGTAGAGGAAAATGTCGGTGTGTTTTTGCCCAATTCGACCAAAACTCTGGCAGTCATTCTGGGTTTGCAGCTTTATGGCCGGGTGCCTGCCATGCTGAATTATGCGACAGGATCAGCCGGTATGGTTTCCGCGTGTAACACGGCGCAAGTTAAAACCGTTTTGACCTCCCGTCGTTTTATAGAATTGGGCAGGCTAAGCGCGGAGGCCCAGCACTTAGGCGAACAGTTTAAGCTGGTTTTTCTTGAAGACCTGGCCGGAAACCTTGGCGTCTTGGAAAAACTGCAGGCATTAGTGCAATGCAAAACCGCCAATATCTGGTACAAACACACCCAATACAGTCCAGACAGTCCTGCGGTGGTTCTATTTACCTCCGGCTCTGAAGGTGCGCCCAAGGGTGTGGTGCTGTCCCATGCGAACATCCTGTCCAATCTCAAGCAACTGGAAGCCCGGATCAATTTTACTGCCAAGGATGTGGTGCTTAATTTTTTGCCGATGTTTCATTCCTTCGGCTTTACGGTCGGCACGATGTTGCCAATATTGAACGGCATGAACACCTTCTTTTATCCGACGCCGTTGCATTACGCGGTCATTCCTGAAATCGCTTATGAAATCAGCGCGACGATCATGTTTGGCACCAATACTTTTTTAGCCGGTTATGCTAAAAAAGCCCACGCCTATGATTTTTTCAATATGCGTTATGTGGTTGCCGGGGCCGAAAAATTGCAGGAAACCACCCGCCAGCTTTGGGCGGATAAGTTTGGTATACGGATACTGGAAGGTTATGGCGCGACTGAAACGACGCCTATCGCCTCGGTCAATACACCGATGGACTTTAAAGCAGGCACGGTGGGGCGGTTGATGCCGTCCATGAGCTACCAGCTCGAACCCGTTGAAGGCATCGAGGATGCAGGCAGACTGCACGTCAGCGGGCCCAATATCATGCTGGGTTATCTGCTGCCTGACAATCCGGGCTTACTGGTCAAGCCCAAATCTATCTATGGTGATGGCTGGTATGACACTGGCGATATTGTCAATGTCGATACTGAAGGTTTCGTCAGCATACGTGGTCGCAGCAAGCGTTTTGCGAAAGTCAGCGGTGAAATGGTCTCCTTAACCGCCGTAGAACAATTGGCCTCGAATGCCTGGCCGGATGCGCATCATGCCGCAATCAGCCTGCCGGATGCAAAAAAAGGCGAACTGGTTATTCTGCTGACCACTCAGAAACAGGCGACAGTCAACGAACTGGCGGCGGCCTCTAAAGGCGTAGCGGCCATTGGTTTGCCGAAGAAGATTTTGGTCGTTGATGTAATTCCGGTGATGGCGACCGGTAAAACCAATTACATAGCGGTTACGGAGCTGGCGGCAAGGCAAATCTAAGTGTATTTTTGGCTAATTTAAGCATTGAAATCCACAGCAAGAATTGTCCATGAAAAGAACGAAAAATACGAGTTTTCTTAGGGTTTATAAATCCAGCATGCTTCGTTTCAGTAATTGTTTCTTCCTTGTTTTCGTGGACTAATTTTTTAGTCTTTATCAATTTAGGTCTTCCTGCTCCGCATGAACAAACAAATCTACCCCTTACTGATCGCCCAGTTTTTATCCGCATTTGCCGATAACGCTATTTTGTTCACCGTGATTGCTATGGTAATGCAGTCTACAACGATGGCAAGCTGGTATGTGCCGGCCTTGCAAAGCGTGTTTTTGGTAGCGTTTGTTGTGCTTGCGCCCTGGGTGGGCGGCTTTGCCGATAACCATCCTAAATCCAGAGTGCTGATTATTGCCAATCTGATTAAGGCGGCGGGAGCAGGCTTACTGCTGTGCAATGTTGAGCCGTTGATTGCTTATTGCGTGGTCGGCGTGGGTGCGGCCATTTACAGTCCGGCAAAATATGGCATTCTGCCTGAGTTGGCCGGACATGGCTTTCTGGTTAAAGCGAACAGCTGGATTGAAGGCTCCACTATTTTGGCTATTTTATTAGGCATGATGATAGGTGCGAAGGTGGCGGACTATTCGATAGTTTGGGCGCTGGCCGGAACCATTGTTATTTATCTAATCTCTGCCTTGACCACGCTGTTTCTGCCGGTAAGCATCGCCAAACAGGCGGCTCCTGGTCCGAAGTTGCTGCTGTTTTGGCGGGAAATAGGCTTGTTTTTTATTACCCCGCGCTCACGCTTTGCCATTCTTGGCGGCTCCTTGTTCTGGGCCGCTGCGGCAACTTTAAGAGTCATCCTTATTGCCTGGGCGCCGCTGGTTTTGTTGTCAAAAAACGCGACCGAAATTGCCGAACTGACCTTGTTCCTTGCTGTCGGCATCATAGTCGGGTCGGCGCTGGTGCCGGGCTTGATTCCGCTGGAGCATTTGAATCGCGCCAGGCTACCGGCTTATTTAATGGCGCTATTTATTTTTGGTCTGAGCTTGACTGACCATCTCTGGCCGGCCCGAATTACGCTGTTTTTTATCGGCATGATGGGCGGCATGTTTATCGTCCCCATCAATGCCGCATTGCAGGAGTTGGGACAGCAGAGTATCGGCAGCGGCAGTGCTGTTGCGTTGCAGGGTTTTTTTCAGAATCTGACCATGCTCGCAGCCGTGGGCGGCTATACCTATGCCGTGACGCAACATGCAGATCCGGTGTTAGCCATGTTGAGTTTGGGTATGCTGGTTTTTATCGCCACTTTTCTGGTATCGCTACATCTGCCGGACAAGCAAGCCTGAACAGCCGAGTTATGTAAACTGATCTATACGGGATGGATTGCCGCGGCTTTACCTCTGGTCTCATCGACGTTGGCCAACAAGGCCAGGCCGAGGATGAAAAACAATAAAGTCGACAGCAATGACATGCGGTGATCGCCCTTGCTCCAGTAATTGATCAAGCCGTAGCTCAAGGGGCCGACAATGGCTGACAAGCGGTTGACCACGCCCCATAGACCTAAGAATTCTCCGGCTCGCTCAGGCGGCGAAAACTTACTGACTAAAGCGCGGCCGACAGACTGGCTAGCGCCCATGGCCAGGCCTATAATATTTCCTGCTAGCCACATCATAGTGGGCTTGTCGGCCAATAAAGCCATGACAACTGCAACAATCCACAACAGCAGCGTCATCGCCAAGCTGGGAACCGAGCCCCAGCTATCTTGCAAATACCCGCAAATAAAAGCGCCTACGGCGGCGGTTACATTAACAACCATAATCAGCACGATCAATGACTGGGTATCAAAGCCCATGACCTCCTGGGCATAAATCGCTGCCAGAACTATCACGGTGCTAACCCCTGACTGGTAAACGCCCAGCGTTATCAAAAACCAGAGCAGGTCGCGAAAGCGGGCTGTTTCTCTAAACGTATGCGCCAAGCGGGCATAGCTTATCTGCAGATTAGACTGCTTGCTATTAAGTTCAGACGGTATCGCTCGCTCATGCAGCCAAAGAAAGGTCGGCGTAACGGCTAATGCAAAGAGTGCTGCGGTAATCAGCAAGGTAACAGGAACAAAATGGGTTTCCGGCAAACCGTGTTGTTTTGCCCAGGTAATGTAAGCCAGACATATCCCTAAGGTAAGGAGGCCGCCAAAATAGCCCAGGCTCCAGCCATAACCGGACAGTCTGCCCATCTGCTCTTTTGGCACCAGTTCCGGCAAAAATGCGGCAATCAGGTTTTCGCCGCCGGAAAACATGATGGCAGAAACAATAATTAGAACCATACCCAGCGCTATATCGCCGGGACCGACCAGCGCCAAAAGGGCAGTTGATGCAATGCAGCCCACAGAGGCGACCAGTAGAAAAGCTTTTTTACAGGCTCGATGATCGGCGATCGCACCGAGCACTGGCCCGATGAGCATGACTATGAAATTGGCGATACCGATTGCCAGCGACCAAAGCAGGGTTGCTAAACCGGGTGCGACGCCTTTTGCAGCACCGGCAATCACAGCAACAAAATAGGCGCTGAATATAGTGGTTTGCACGACCGTGGTATAGCCGGAGTTGGCGAAATCATATAATGCCCAGGACAGTAATTCTTTGCGATCAGCTGTGCCCATGAGCTGACTGGATTCATCGGCAGGTGATATAGGTTGGTAGCTGTTCATGTTTTTCAAAGCCTATAGCAAATGTTAAGGGTAGCCATTGTTTACTTTTGACGAAGGCAATGATTATTGCCTTCGAGATAACATTTATTTGCTAGCATAACACGCAAATTTACTGCCTTTAAAGGTGGGCTTTGGATTAAAATGACTTTAAAAGCGTTAATGAGTCTAATGAGTTCACCTAAAGATACGCAGGATAAATCGGTGTCGGGGTATGGCGCAGTAATTGATTTATTGGAAGGTGAGCTATAATTAGGCATTTGATGGCTATTTCCGAGATAAAGGCGACTGCTTTTGGTTTTCGTGGGTGGCATGATTTTTCTAGGATAATAAAAGGCGTTTATTAAATGAAGCTGTTTGAACTTGGAAAAATCACTATGACGCCGTCGGCCATTTCTATTATAGCCAGTTATAAAGTGCCTATTGGCGACTTGCTGGACAGGCATGAAAGAGGTGACTACGGAGATGTGTCGGAGCAGGATTGGCATGAAAACACGCTGGCCTTAATGCCTGAGTCGCTTGAAAGAATCATGTCTGTTTATAGCGTCGGCAATGCAAAACTGTGGGTTATCACAGACCCGGATAGAAAGGTAACAACGCTGTTAACTGAGGAAGATTTCTAGCGATGCGTGTTGAACAAACGCATCGCCGGAATCTGGAATGGATGCCAACGGGGGTACAAGACTGAATGATTGACTGGTTTAACGCTTTGCTGGTAAGTACCAGTCATTTTATGCCCCATGGCGCCTGTTATATCTGGCTTCCGGCAATTCTATGGTTGCATGTTATTAGTGATGCCGTTATCGCGATTGCCTATTATTCGATTCCGTTTGCGTTGTGGTATTTTGTCAATAAACGCAGCGATTTGGCCTATCGCTGGGTGTTTGTACTATTCGGGGTTTTCATCTGTTTGTGCGGTACCACGCATCTTTTCAGTATCTGGACCATCTGGCATACCAATTATTGGCTTGAGGGTTTGATAAAATTCGCTATGGCGCTGGTTTCGATAGCCACCGCGTTGCTGATTTGGCCGTTAATGCCAAAACTATTGCAACTGCCTAGTCCTCAAAAACTACAAGCCAGCGAAACCTATCTGCGCGCAATCTTCGATGCGACGCCGGACGCGATGCTGATCAGCGATCAGCAAGGTATTATTACGATGGCCAACAGACAGGCAGAATACTTGTTGGGTTATCCAGTTAATCAATTAATCGGATTGTCGATTGAAACCTTGGTGCCGGAACGTTTTCGTTCAGGGCATCCGGCGCTGCGTAAGCAGTTTGCCGCCTCAGCCGTCATCCGTCCGATGGGGGCAGGGCAGTTAGTAAAGGCACTGTGTAAAGACGGCTCCGAATTGGATGTGGAAATAAGCCTGAGTCCGATTCAAACAGAGCAAGGCGTGTTTTTTGCCAGCGCGTTGCGCGATATCACCGATAGAAAACACGCCGAGGCCAAGCTTCGGTCCAGCGAAGCGCGTTTTCGTCTGATGGCCGACAGTACTGAAATCATGATCTGGATTACCGATGCCGATGGCGAACCGACATTTGTCAATCAAGCCTGGCTCAATTTTACCGGTTTAGCTTCGATGAAGGCAATGACCCATAAGGACTGGCTCAGTGTTATTCATTCCGATGACAGAGCAACCGCGTTCGTCGCCTATTATCAAAATACCGGCATTAATAAAGCCATTACCACAGAGTATCGGCTGCGCAGCGCAACCGGGGAGTGGCGCTGGATTTTAGATAAAGGCAGGCCACTTTACGATGAACGCGGCCTATTTACCGGCTATATCGGTTCAGCGATCGACATCACCGAACGTAAACGCATAGAGTCCGATTTGCGCCTTGCCGCAACCGCTTTTGAATCCCAGGATGCAATCGTGATTACTGATGCGGCAAGCTACATTTTACGGATCAATAAAGCCTTTACCCTCTCTACCGGGTACACCGAACAGGATGTCGTGGGGAAGAAAATAAGCCTGCTTAAATCCGGTCGTCACGACGCAGACTTTTATGCCGAGATGTGGCAGAGCATCAATCAGACTGGTTTATGGCAAGGCGAAATATGGGATAGGCGCAAAAATGGCGAAATTTATCCTAAATGGTTGTCCGTTACTGCGGTAAAAGGCAGTGATGGCGTAGTCACGCATTATGTCGGGACGCATACCGATATCAGCGAGCGCAAGATTACTGAGGAGCAAATCAAGCGCCTGGCCTTTTATGATCCGCTGACCCAGCTGCCCAACCGCCGGTTGTTAGAGGAACGACTAAAACACGGCATTAGTGTGGAGCGACGCGACGGCAAGCAGCTGGCTTTGCTGATGCTGGATCTGGATCGGTTTAAGGCGGTTAACGATAGCCAGGGGCATCTGGCCGGCGACAAGTTGTTGCAGCAAGTCGCTGTCCGCATCAAAGCAAGATTGCGCGACGTTGACATGGTGGCTAGGTTGGGTGGTGACGAGTTTGTCGTATTGCTGGAAGACATAACGCAGCCTGAAGATGCGGCACGGGTCGCTGAAGAAATTATCGTTGATTTAAGCAAACCCTTTAGCCTGACGCAGAACGATAATGTTCTGATCGGCGTCAGCATTGGCATCAGTCTGTATCCGCAACACGGCGACAGTCCCGAGCTACTGATGGATCATGCCGATGCAGCGTTGTATCAGGCTAAAGACGCAGGGCGAGGCTGTTTTGCCTATTTTTCCGAAGAACTGACGATTGCCGCCAGGGAACGTATTGCGCTGGAAACACGACTGCGCCGTGCGCTGGAACAACAGGAATTGCGTGTCTTTTACCAGCCGCAGGTGGATATTGCCAGTGGCCGCATTATCGGCGCCGAGGCCCTGGTGCGCTGGCAGGACCCGGTAGAAGGGCTGATTCCCCCGATACGCTTTATTCCGATAGCCGAAGAAACCGGCCTTATTATCGAAATAGGCGCGTGGGTGCTGCGAGAAACCTGTAGGCAAGGTCGCCTTTGGTTGGATGCAGGATTGCCGCCATTAACGTTGGCCGTCAATGTTTCCCCTCAACAATTTAGGCGTAGCGATATCTGCGCGCTGCTGACTGCGGTTGTCCGCGAGACCGGTTTTCCGGCTACGCACTTGGAGTTGGAAATAACTGAAAGCGGCTTGATGGGCAATCAGGATAAGGCGTCGGCTATTCTTAAAAATCTTCGCGCTCAGGGTGTGCGCCTAGCCATTGATGACTTTGGCACCGGATATTCGTCGCTGGCTTATCTTAAGCATTTTCCGCTGGACGTGTTGAAAATTGACAAGAGCTTTATTGATGATATTCCTTTTCATCAGGATGATATGGAGATTGCCGCTACGATAGTCGCTATGGGCCATATTCTGGGCTTCAAGGTCCTGGCCGAAGGCGTGGAAACCCCAGAGCAATTGGCTTTTTTGCAAGAAAAAGGCTGCGATATGTATCAGGGTTATATCAAAAGTAAGCCGGTGCCGGCGGATGAATTTGTCCTGTTATTACGTGAGCAGCAGCTATTGGATGGTTAACCCTTGTTCTTGTTGTTTGTCGAAGCCGATCGAAACGTTTGAAGACTTCGGCAATGTACTTTATATGAGTAACGGGCTTGCAAACCCTTTCACGCATCATTGATGGGGGCATTTTTTTTCGAGTTATCTGACAAGGAATAATAATGAAGCATGACTTTGATAATAAATGTGGCAAAAAGATACGTGGCGTTAATCTGGGCGGCTGGCTGGTGCTGGAGAAATGGATGACGACCAGCGTTTTTGAAGGTCTGGAAGCGGTTGATGAAACCAGCTATTGCGTTGAATTGGGCGCTAACGCAGAGCAGGCGCTTAAAAAACACTGGGATACCTTCATTACCCGCGAAGATTTTGTCTGGCTGGCCGATGTCGGTATCAATGCGTTGCGGATCCCTTTAGGGCACTGGATCTTCGGTCCTGACTATCCTTACCATGACAGTTATGGCGGAATTCCCCATCCTTTTGTGCAGGGCGGTATTGCAGTGCTGGATCGCGCGTTCGACTGGGCCGAACAACTTGGTCTGCATGTGGTACTGGATTTGCATGCGGCGCCCGGTTGCCAAAACGGTTTCGACAACGGCGGTATCAAGGATGTTTGTGAGTGGCACACTCAGCCTGAATACATCGAGTATTCATTACTTGTGCTGGAACGACTGGCCGAGCGCTACCAAGGCCGTCCCGCCTTGCATGCGGTTGAAGTATTGAATGAGCCGCGCTGGGATATAGAAACCGAGTTGTTGAAAAAATATAACACTGACGCCTATCACCGCATCCGCAAATACTGTCGGCCGGAAGACGTGGCTGTGATCTATCACGACGGTTTTCGGTCATTCCGGGAAT
Organism: Methylococcaceae bacterium; assembly: GCA_947506075.1. Lineage (GTDB taxonomy): Bacteria > Pseudomonadota > Gammaproteobacteria > Methylococcales > Methylomonadaceae > Methylobacter_A. The sequence goes on along the minus strand of CANNNN010000032.1, from coordinate 4,211 downwards.
ACACCGGATTCTTAGCTGAACCGGAGTTTAGCAATGTGGTGCTCGATATTCATCGTTACCAGTGTTTTGTCCGCGAAGACATAGACACCGATATTTACGGGCATATGCAAAAGGCCGCGATCGAGTGGAAAAATGAAGCCGACGATATTATCAACGATCTCGGCTGGACCTATGTCGGCGAATGGAGTTTAGGGCTGGATTTAAAAGTCGTATCGCTGTGGGCGGAAGGGCCGTTTAACCATGCGCTGCAACAGATGGATGACTTTCAAATGGCTATGGCTTACCGGGGCTACGCTGCCGCCCAGTTGCTCGCCTTTGAAAAATATCTCGGCTGGTTTTTCTGGAGTTACAAGACCGAAACCACCCCGGCCTGGTGTTTTCGCGACTGCGTGGAAAGGGGCTGGTTTCCTGATAAGTTTGCTTGAACATAATAAGCCGCTAGTTACGTAGTTTGAATCAAACCAATAACAGCAATCAAAGACCAAACCACATTCAGCCAGAATAGCGGTTTGGCTTTATTATGTCGGGCGTTGACCACCATGCATAAAGCCCCAGCCAAGTTCAGCAGATGATACCCGGCGGAATCGACGACCAGGAAGCTGAGCGTAACAAAAAAATAGGCGCTAATAATCAGTATGAAGCCGATCCAGCCTGTGATTTCAAAATACTTGTCGGTCATAAGTTGTCGGTAAAACCAGTTAGCCAGCGAAAAAAACGAAATAGATCAATACTTTATATTTGTTTTTCTATTCGCCCATTGGGTGGTGGCCTACAGATTGCCTAGACCGCTTAGCTCATTGGAATAAATTTGCACAAACACGACGCGCGAGGCATTCATTTTTCTAACCACTACATCGAATTGATTGAATTCAATTTTCTGACCCTCGACTGGGATATTACGCAGTTTGGCCATTATTAGCCCGCCTATCGAGACCTCATCTTCCAATTCAAGCTCTTCGTTCTCGATATCGATACCCAGTATCCGTTCCAGCGAGAATATTGGCAGGCTGCCTTTGCCGATCAGTGTTCCGTCATCGAGTCGGGTCCAGTCGTTATTGTTTTGACGAAACTCATCGCGTATCTCGCCGACCATTGCGCTTAACAAGTTATCCAGCGTGATGAAGCCTTGAGGTTTTTGCCCTTTTTGTCCAATGACCGCAAAATGGCCAGCTCCCATCCGAAATTGTCGAAACAGCTCCAGCGCGGGTTTGTCGGGCAATATGTATTGGATAGGACGCAAATAAGTAGTCAAATCTTCAATTGGCTTGCCTTCCTGTTGGGCGAAAAATAAATCTTTCAAATGAATCACCCCCAACACATCTATGCCATTAGTTTCGAAATAGGGGTAACGGCTTAAACGTTGATTGTAGATGGTTTTCAGGTTTTCCTGCAAAGACCTGGAGCGGTGCAAGGCCACCATTTCAGCGATAGGGCGCATCAGGTCGGATACCTCCAGTTCACTGAAATCGAGGGTTTTTGCCAGAATATTCCATTCCTCGCGGGTAAAGCGATCATCCTGATTGTTGGCACGCAAGATAAGTTTAAGTTCATCAGCCGAATAATGGGCGTCGTGACCGTGCATATCTTCCAGACAGAATAAGCGCAGAACTAAATTGGCGCTGGTGTTGAGCAGCCAGATGGCCGGATACATCAGCCAGTAAAAGCCATACAGTGGCGCAGCACTGAATAATCCGATCTGTTCGGGATTACGAATTGCCAGCGACTTAGGGGCAAGCTCACCGACCACGATATGCAGAAACGAGATCATCGAAAAGGCGAGCGCGAAGGAGATGCCGTGTATCAACTCTGGTGAGCTGACGCCGCTCCTTGCGAACACGGGTTCCAGCAGACTGGCAAACGCAGGTTCGCCTATCCAGCCCAAGCCCAACGATGCCAGTGTGATGCCCAGCTGGCAAGCCGATAAATAGGCGTCGAGTTTCCCGTGTACTTTACCTAGAATTCGGCCACGCCAACCTTGGGTTTTAATAATCGAGCGGATGCGAGTTTGCCGCAGTTTGACCAGACCAAATTCTGCGGCGACAAAAAAACCATTCAGTGCGACTAGCAATAAGGCACAAATGATAGGGAAAAGGTTATTCATAATGCAATTAAACTATTTTTGTCAGTTTACAATCTCCAGATTGGAAACCCAGAAAGGCGAAGTTGAAGCTTCGCGAAGCACAGAAAGCTGGAGCTTCCAATAAAATCGACCTTTACGATTAAAGGCATATTTCCACAAAAAACACGAAAAAAAGTAGCGTGCGGGAAGGACTGGAGCTTTAGCTGCGGCCCTCAATCCCTAGATAATGATCTACAGTCAGCTGATTTTTGTAAATTTTCGTGCCTTTTGTGGACAATTGATTATTCTAATTTACAGGTCGAAAAACTGTAGTTATCGGCGTCCGCCCAATAACGAGCCCATAATTCCCCGAATAATCTGTCGACCTACGGTGCTTCCGATGGCGCGCGCAGCACTGGTAAGCAGAGCTTCGCCAGCGCTTTGTCGATTACTGGTTCGGGTGGGTGAGCTTGCTTTTGGCTGATCAACTTGCAGTTCTGCTTTTTTCTTCAGCATTTCATAAGCTGATTCACGATCAAGCTCCTGTTCATACCGGCCACTAAAAGGCGAACGATGCATGATTTCGTCGCGCTGTTGCTTCGAAACCGGACCGATCTGAGACTCGGGTGGTCGAATAAAAATACGCTCAACCGGTGCTGGACTTCCATCTTTGTTGAGCACGGAAACCAGGGCTTCACCGGTCTTTAATTCCGAAATCACGGCTTCGGTATCTATTTTTGGATTGCTGCGAAATGTCGCCGCGACGCTTTTGACGGTTTGTTGATCTTTCGGTGTATAAGCGCGTAAGGCATGCTGGATTTTAAGGCCCAGTTGTCCGAGAATATCTTCCGGGATATCTAGCGGACTCTGGCTGATAAAATAAATGCCGACACCCTTGGAACGTATCAATCTGACGATTTGTTCGATCTTGTCCACCAGAACCTTAGGTGCCTGATCAAACAGCAGATGCGCTTCGTCGAAAAATAACACCAGCTTGGGTCGATCCGCATCACCGACTTCGGGTAAGGTTTCAAATAAATCGGACAGCAGCCAGAGTAAAAAAGTGGCATATAAACGCGGTGATTTTGTCGTCAGTTCGGTCGCATCAAGAATGCTGATAACCCCATTACCCGAGAAATCCGTTTTGCAAAAATCGCTCAGTTGTATGGCCGGTTCGCCAAAAAAATGCTCGGCGCCTTGTTCTTCCAGCACCAGTAATTGCCGTTGTATCGTGCCAAGACTAGCTGAAGAAATATTGCCGTACTCGGCTTGCAATGCTTTGGATTCGTCGCCCATCCAGCGCAACATCGCGCGCAAATCCTTCAGGTCCAGCAGCAACAGGCCGTTGTCATCGGCAATCTTGAAGCAACTGTAAAGTACGCCGGTTTGCGTGTCATTCAATTCCAGCAGACTGCTGAGCAATAGAGGTCCCATGTCTGAAATAGTGGTGCGCACCGGGTGTCCAGTTTTGGCAAAAATATCCCAGAATACAGCCGGATTGCCGCGATACTGAAAATTGCTAATGCCAATCTGTTGAATGCGCTCGGTAATCTTTTCATGGGCTAGTCCGGGAAGGGTAATGCCGGACAGGTCCCCTTTAATATCGGCTAAAAAGACAGGAACACCTATTTTTGAAAAACCCTCAGCCAGGATTTGTAAAGTGATTGTTTTTCCGGTACCTGTTGCCCCCGAAATCATGCCGTGACGATTACCCATTGCGGCATCCATAAGGACTTGGGTGCCGTTCTGTCCGCCAATTAAAATTTCCTGCATTGTTAATGCTCCTGATTTATTAAGTCCAAGTAAGGCAGCTTGCAAAAAAACGACTCTTCCCGAGTTCATGGGGTAGATGCCAAACTGTGTGGGCTTGTCATTTGCCAATCTTTATATCTAATTGATTTACAACTAGTAATTGCTATTGATTAAGCGGTCTGTATTATTAATTCTTTGGGCAATGTTTTAGTTCTTTAATTTTTCAGCATTACCACCACCACTTACTAACATTAATTCGTGCTCATTTTGGCATATCGCGCTATCTGCAAACGAGGGTGAATAAAGATTATAACCCGTTTATTGTCGTTCAAATGGCGTGAACTGGCGAATTGAAGTCTATGGTCTGCGTGTAGTTACTCAAAGCGATAATTTTAATACC
>CANNNN010000031.1 GCA_947506075.1 Methylococcaceae bacterium | reverse complement strand
TATTTTGCCGTTAGTGGCATAGAGCTTTTTACTCGTTCGATTTAAGTTATTAAGCAATTCTTCCAGTTTTTGGGCATCTACACTCTGATTATCGGCAAGCTTATTCAGTACCTTGGCATGGCGCTCCAACTCTTTCAGTATTTCCGATTTTAGATCGTTGCGTCTAAAAATGGTCATGATATCGAGCAGTACACTCAGTGCAGCACGCTTATCCGCAACAGTCTCCCCGGTCAAAAAATGACTGAATTGTTGAAAAAGCTGTTCTAGCCGTATGAAAACCCGGATGCGTTCATTCAAAGGAAATTCATAGGTAATAGTGGTGTTCACTGACAAGTTAATCCTGGAAAGCGCTTAATGAAAGGTATAAATTGTGCAATTTTTTTACCTGTTCTGCAAGTCTATAATCAGTACCCGAGTTATTAATTAAATCATCGGCATGTTCTTTTCTGTGCGCTCGCGATACCTGACTGTTAATTATGGAATGGATTCTTTCCAGACTCAGCTTATCCCTAGCCGTAACCCGCTCGATCTGAACTTGAACCGGACAATCGATCACCAGTATCCGGTCGACAAAATGCATCATCTTGGTTTCGAATAATAATGGAATGCTGATAATGCAATAGGGCGCGCTCTGTTGTTCAAGCTCGGCATTCAGGACTGCATAGATTAACGGGTGAAGTATCGCCTCAAGCTTTTGTTTCTGTCGACTATTCGTAAAGACCAGGTCTCTGAGCTCTTTCCTATTTAACGAGCCATCCGAGTTGAGTATCTCCAAACCAAACGCCTGCTGTATTTGAGTTAGCGCAGGCTGGCCTATTTCGACCAGATGATGGGCTATCTCGTCAGCGTCAAGCACTGGCACATTCAGGTCGGAAAATATCCTGGCCACAGTCGATTTACCAGAACCTATGCCGCCGGTTAGCCCGACTTTCAACATGAGCTTACAGACCTGCCGTGGTCAAGTAGAGCTGGTTCAGGTCAGCCCCCCATAACAGCGCGATCCATCCGGCTATAGCTAAATAGGGACCAAAGGGGATAGGGATATTATGATCGTGTTTGGCGAAAACAATCATGCCTATGCCAATGACAGCGCCGACCAGAGAGGACAATAGAATAATTATAGGTAAGTATTGCCAGCCCAACCAGGCGCCGAATAAAGCCAGCAACTTGAAGTCGCCATAGCCCATGCCTTCCTTGCCGGTAGCCAGTTTAAATAGGTGAAAAACAGCCCAGAGCGCCATATAGCCGGCCACAGCGCCGATAATGCTGGCATGAGCATCAGTATACACATCAAACAGACTCAGCCCCAAACCCAGCCATAAAACGGGTAAGGTGATAGAGTCAGGCAAGAGCTGATGGTCAATATCAATAAAGATTAATGCAATCAACGACCAGGTCAGCAGCAGTGCAAAAACGGCTTGAGGTGTATAGCCAAAATGCCAAGCCACTAGAACTGAGCTTAACGCAGTTAAGGCTTCTATAATTGGGTAGCGCATTGAAATATGACATGCGCATTTCGCACAACGACCTCTTAAAAAAACATAGCTGAGTACCGGAATGTTTTGGTAGGGCTGGATCGGCGTATTACATTTCGGGCAGCGCGATAACGGAAAAACCAGGTTGAACTGTTCTTCTTCTATCGGCAATGTTTCTTTATCAAGTTGCAAATATTCGGTGCATTCCTTACGCCAACCCCGTTGCATCATGATCGGCAAGCGATAGATAACAACATTCAGAAAACTGCCGACCAGCAAACCGATGATCCCGGCCAGCCCCGAAAATAGTGCCGCTGTATTTAAAAGCATATCAAGTTCTTGCATGGTTTTTTCTATGCCTTTATTTAAGAATGAAACACCGTGAAAATTTGGCGGGTTTAGCTAATAGCCGCACCCATTTTGAAGATCGGCAGATACATAGCGACGATCAGTCCGCCGACTAAAATACCTAAGATAACCATGATGATGGGTTCCATTAAGCTGCTCAAGTTATCGACCAGGTTGTCGACTTCCTCATCAAAAAAATCGGCTACTTTTAATAGCATGGTATCCATAGCACCAGATTCCTCCCCGATAGCCACCATTTGTATGACCATGTTGGGCCAGATATTGGCTTGCTGCATCGCATATTGTAGCCTTTGTCCGGTTGCGACTTCTTCGCGCATCTTTAACACCGCTTCGGTGTAGATAATGTTACCACAGGCGCCGGCAACGGACTCCAGCGCCTCAACCAGCGGCACCCCTGCGGCCGACATGGTGGCTAATGTTCTGGCAAAACGCGCAACCGCAGACTTGTTTAAAATCAGGCCCACTATTGGTAGTTTTAGCATGGTTTTATCCAAAAAGTGATTGAAGGCTTTGGAACGTTTTTTAAAATAGCCAAAGGTGTAAACGCAGCCGACCACAATGCCCACCACGATATACCACCATTCCTGCATCCATTCAGACATACTGACCACCATTTTAGTAAAGGCGGGTAAATCTGCACCAAAGCTTTTGAACATGTCGGAAAACACCGGCACCACAAAAATCAGCAGGATGGTAGTGACGATAAAGGCCACGACGATGACGGCGATCGGATAGGTCAGCGCCTTCTTGATCTTTTTCTTCATCGACTCGGTTTTTTCTTTGTAAGTGGCGATTTTATCCAGCAGGGTTTCCAATACCCCGGCCTGTTCACCGGCCGCAACCAGGTTGCAGAATAATTCATCAAAATACAGCGATTTTTTGTTAAGCGCTTCAGCCAGCGTGTCGCCGCCTTCAATATCGGCTTTGATGCCCAATAACAGAGCCTCCATGCTTGGATTATCATGGCCTTTGCCTACTATATCGAAGGATTGAACCAATGGCACACCCGCTTTAAGCATCGTGGCTAGCTGTCTGGCAAAAATGGCGATATCGCCCGGCGTGATAGCCTGCATTTTTTTAGTAAATAGCGGCTTGGGCTTTTTCTTGAATTTAATGACGCGATAGCCCTGCCGCCTCAGTTCGGTTTTTGCGCTGATCTCGTTTTTTGCAGAGATTTGCCCCCCGGTTTTCTTTTTGTTTTTGTCGGTTCCCGCCCAGACGAAATCTATTTGTTCAGTTGGCTCTGCCATGTTTATTCCTTGGTGATTCGGTCAATTTCTTCAAGGCTGGTTATGCCCATACGCACTTTATTTAAGCCTGATCTGCGCAAATCATTAAAACCTTCAGCCAGAGCGCACTCCGCCAGTTGATCGGTATTGCCCCCGTTCAGTATCAGGGTACGCATTTTGTCAGTCAGGGTCAGCACTTGATAAACGCCGACCCGCCCTTTATAGCCATTGGTACAATGCTCACAGCCTACAGGGGTGAATAATTTAAGTTCGCGCAACTCTTCTTGTTTAAAACCCGCGCTAAGCAGGACTTTATCGGGCAAGTCGGAGGGGATTTTGCAGTGTTCACAGAGCCGTCGACCCAGGCGTTGAGCCATAATCAAATTAACCGCAGACACGATATTGAAGGCAGGTATGCCCATTTGCAGCAAGCGATTTAAGGTTTGTGGCGCGTCATTGGTATGCAGGGTTGATAGCACCAAATGGCCGGTTTGCGCGGCTTTGACGGCGATTTCGGCGGTTTCCAAGTCACGGATCTCACCGACCATGATGATATCAGGATCCTGGCGTAAAAAAGCGCGCAAAGCGGTGGCAAAGGTCAGTCCGGCCTTTGGATTCATGTTGACCTGATTGATGCCTTCCACGGTAATTTCAACCGGATCTTCGGCGGTTGAAATATTACGCTCGATGGTATTAAGAATATTCAAACCGGTATACAGGGTAACCGTTTTACCGCTACCGGTAGGCCCCGTGACCAGCACCAAGCCGTAGGGTTTGTTAATCGCCTCAAGAAAAATGCGTTGTTGTTCCGGCTCAAAGCCCAGTTTCTCGATACCTAATTGGGCGCTGGTAGGGTCCAAAATACGCATCACGACTTTTTCGCCAAACAGTGTAGGACAGGTATTTACCCGAAAATCAATCGCCCGGTTTTTGGATAAGGTCATCTTGATACGACCGTCCTGCGGAACCCGGCGTTCGGCGATATCCATTTTAGACATGACTTTAATGCGGGAGACGAGTCTGCCAGCAATGCTGGCTGGCGGCGTAGCAACCTGCCGAAGGATGCCATCCGAGCGATAGCGGATGCGGAATACTTTTTCGTAAGGCTCCATATGTATATCGGATACGCCCTGTTTTATCGAATCCAGGAGTATTTTATTCACGTAACGCACTATCGGAGCGTCATCAATATCCGAAGAAACATCAGCTTTGGTGGTGTCTTCTTCGCCGCCGGTAATATCCAGATTATCCAGATCCTCATCGAGCATATCGGTCATTGAGGTATCGGCAGCCTCTAAGGCAACTTCGATGGCTTTGCTAAGCTTGTCTTCTTCAACCAGTATGGCTTCGGGGGTTAGGCTGCTGCGGAACTTGATATCATCCAGAGCATGAAAATTGGACGGGTCTGATAGGGCTACGAACAGTGTTTTGCCACGGGAAAAAAGGGGCAGCACATGGGATTTGCGGATAAATTTTTCGCCTACCAGATGAATAGGGAGTCTACGATGGTCGATTGCATCCAGGTCAAAGAACGGCACACCAAATTCAACCGAGGCCTGGTAGGCTAAAGCTTTGCTGTCAACGAGCTTATTGGTGACCAAGTAACGGATTAACGGAATTTTATTTTTTTGCGCTTCCGAACTATACGTTTGCGCATCGCTTTCCGTTAGTAAGCCCTTGTCAATCAAGCATCGTGTCAGCCCACTGAATTGTAAATCTATTGGCGCGTTAGTCATATGATGCTTTCTGGGTCAGGTGTTCTGACAAATATAGATGAAGAAGGTCCAAGGTACAAGGTACAAGACGAAGAGGGATATACACTTTCGCCATGCACCTGCTTTTTTTACAATGCCTGAATTTTACGTTGCTGCTGCTCAAGATTGTTCAGCATCGAACGTAAATCGGCCAACTTGGCTTGCTCCTTAGCTATCACTTCCGGCGGCGCCTTATCGACAAATGACGGGTTATTTAACTTGCCTTCGACTCTGGGCAGATCGTTATGGATTTTTTGAATTTCCTTATCCAGCCGCACAAGTTCCGCTTCCTTGTCGATTAAGCCGGCCATCGGAATCAGGATGTTCATCTCGCCGACTAAGGCTATTGCTGATTCTGGCGTGACTTCATCGCTATTTAGCCAGGTGATCGATTCCAGTCTGCCGAGCTTTTGCAAATAAACAAGGTTGGCGTCTAAACTTTGTTGATCAGCCTCCGAGCCATTTTGCAGCAATACCGGCAGCGGTTTGCCGGGGGCGATATTCATCTCACCGCGAATGCGGCGTACGCCCAGAATAAAGCTCATGATCCAGTTGGTTTCTGCGATCGCATCGTTGTCGATTTGCGCTAGCTCGGCTACCGGATAAGCTTGCAACATGATGGTTTCGCCATCAACACCAGCCAGCGGGGCGACCCGCTGCCAGATTTCTTCGGTGATAAACGGCATGATCGGGTGCGTCAGACGTAAAATTGACTCCAAAACCGTCAACAAGGTTTTTCGAGTGCCGCGTTGCAAAGCGAGATCGTCAGATTGCAGCGATATTTTCGACAGTTCCAGATACCAGTCGCAGTATTCATTCCAGGTGAACTCATAAATTGCTTGCGCCGCCAGATCAAAGCGGTAGTTTTCGATAGCATCTGAGGTTACCGCCGTTACCTGCTGCAGCCTGGACACAATCCAGCGATCAACTTGACTGTATTCGCATACTGCCCCGGATAAACCGTTATCCTGCTCTTCAGTATTCATCAGCACGAAACGCGCCGCATTCCACAGCTTGTTACAGAAATTACGATAACCTTCGGTACGGGCCAGATCAAAACGTATATCCCGGCCGGTAGACGCCAACGACGCAAAAGTAAAGCGCAAGGCGTCAGTGCCGTAGGACTGGATGCCGTCCGGAAAATGCTTGCGCGTGTCCTGCTCGATCTTCTTGGCTAGATGCGGCTGCATCATGCCGGAGATACGCTTTGCGACCAAGGTTTCCAATTCTATGCCATCGATAATGTCTATCGGATCCAGCACATTGCCTTTGGATTTGGACATCTTTTGCCCTTCGGCATCGCGCACCAGGCCGTGGATGTAGACTTCCTTGAACGGCACGGCGCCCTGAAATTTCAGGCCCATCATAATCATTCTGGCTACCCAGAAGAAAATGATGTCAAAACCGGTCACCAGTACGCTGGTCGGGTAATGTTTAGCCAGTTCTTCGGTATTTTCCGGCCAACCCAGCGTAGAAAAAGGCCAAAGAGCAGATGAAAACCAGGTATCCAGCACATCCTCGTCCTGTTTGAGAGGATAGTCGGCAGCTAGCTTATGCTTGTCGCGGATGTCCTGCTCGGATGCGCCTACGTAAATATTGCCCAACTCGTCATACCAAGCCGGGATGCGGTGGCCCCACCAGATTTGCCGCGAGATGCACCAGTCCTGGATGTTGCGCATCCAGTCAAAATAAGTGTTTTTCCAGTTGTCGGGCACAAACTTGATGTCGCCGTTTTCCACGGCGGCAATCGCAGGCTCAGCTAATGGCCCGACCTTGACATACCATTGGTCTGTCAATAAGGGTTCGATAACACTGTGACTGCGGTCGCCGCGCGGCACCATCAACTTGTGGTCGGCGACTTTTTCCAGCAAACCTTGCGCGTCAAGATCGGCGACGATTTGTTTACGAGCTGCAAAGCGGTCCATGCCCTGATATTGAACCGGGATTAGCTCATCAGCACTAATGCTGGCATCGACAGTAAAAATATTAATCAAGCCGCCCTGCGGCAAATCCTGAATAACCGAAACATGGCGATGGCGAGTCCAGACTTCGTAATCGTTAAAATCATGGGCAGGAGTGATCTTGACGCAGCCGGTGCCGAATTCGGGATCGACATAGTCATCGGCAATGATCGGGATGCGACGGCCGGTTAACGGCAGCTCCACGAACTCGCCGAGCAGATGCTTGTAGCGCTCATCGTTCGGATGTATGGCTACCGCTGCATCGCCGAGCAAGGTTTCAGGACGGGTGGTGGCGACGATCAAATGCCCCTGACCATTGGACAGCGGATAACGCAAATGCCACATCGAGCCATTTTCTTCTTCGGACAACACTTCCAGATCCGAAACGGCAGTGTGCAAAACAGGATCCCAATTGACCAGACGCTTGCCGCGATAAATCAGGCCTTCTTCATAAAGCTGGATAAACACGGCCTGCACCGCATCGGACATGCCGTCATCCATCGTGAAGCGCTCTTTTTCCCAGTCCAATGAAGAGCCCATGCGCCTTAATTGACGGGTGATAGTGCCGCCGGACTCTTCTTTCCATTCCCAAACCTTTTCCAGAAACTTCTCCCGGCCCAGATCATGACGGGTAAGGCCTTCGGCATTGCAAAGGCGTTCGACCACCATTTGTGTCGCAATGCCCGCATGGTCGGTGCCCGGCTGCCAAAGCGTGCTACAGCCCTTCATCCGGTGATAGCGGGTCAACGCATCCATGATGGTATCCTGAAACGCATGACCCATGTGCAAACTGCCGGTGACATTGGGCGGCGGAATCATAATGCAATACGATTCGCCTTCGGATTTGGCCGAAAAATAGCCTTTTTCCTCCCACGTTTGATACCAGCGTTGTTCGATTGAATGTGGGGCGTATGTTTTTTCCATGGATGGGGCTCTATTTTTATAAGAAGTTGATGCGGAGGGTGCTTTGATTGTCACCAATCTTTATGCGTAGTAATCGTCATTCCCGATTTCTGATACTGCCTATAACGGTCTCTACCGGCTACTTTGGTCGTTTCACTATTATCCAATATTTCAAGGATACGCTCGGTTTGCGGCCCTGGGTCAGGATAATGTGCAGACAGATTGAACAAGGTATGTTGCCAGGGTTCGGGTGCCGTTAATGAGCCTATCAGAATGACTTTTTCAATGTTTGGCAAGTCGCCGGTGTAAATCTGGTGCGGAATAAAGCTGCCCGCCCTGAAAGTCCAGAGCAGGTCGTCTATTAGTTGGCTTTGTTCATCATCATCGGTCATCACATAACAGAAACAACCGCTACGATAGGCTTTTTCGATCAGTTTACAGGCAAACAGATATCTATCCTGTAATGATTCTGTTGGCAGTATGTAAAAACTGACTTCAGCCATTTACGCTTTGTCGGTATGCGCCCGGTTAAGCAGGTATTGGCTTAATAACGGTACGGGGCGACCGGTCGCCCCTTTGTTTTGTCCTGTGCGCCAAGCGGTACCGGCAATGTCCAGATGCGCCCAGCGGAATTTTTCGGCAAAGCGGGATAAAAAACAGGCGGCGGTAATGGTGCCTGCGTCTTTGCCACCGACATTTGCCATATCGGCAAAATTGGACTTAAGCTGCTCCTGATACTCTTCCCAGAGCGGCAAGCGCCACAGACTGTCATTGGCGATTTCACCGGCCTCAGCCAGTTCGTCGCATAAAGCATCATCGTTGCCGAGCAGACCGCTGGCTACGCGGCCCAAAGCCACCAAACATGCGCCGGTCAGGGTCGCCATATCAATCACCACGTCGGGATTGTAGCGTTCTGCATAAGTTAAGCTGTCACACAGCAGCAACCGGCCTTCGGCATCGGTATTCAATACCTCAATGGTTTTGCCGGCCATGCTGGTTAAAATATCGCCCGGCTTATTCGCGTCGCCATCGGGCATGTTCTCTGATGACGGAATCAGACCGATGATATTCAGCTTTAGCTGCATTTGTGCTGCAGCCAGCATTGTACCCAAAACAGTCGCACCACCGCACATGTCGTATTTCATTTCATCCATACCGGGTGCCTGTTTTAATGAAATTCCGCCCGCATCAAAGGTCAGGCCTTTGCCGATCAACACGATAGGCTTTGCGTTTTTCTCGCCACATTGATAATCCAGGATAATGAATTTTGCCGGTTGCCGACTACCTCGAGATACCGACAACAAAGCGCCCATGCCCAATGCCGCCATGTCGGCTTCTTCCAATATCTTAACAGCCAGACTTGGATATTTTTGACCCAGCGCTAGCGCCTGTTCGGCAAGATAGGTTGGCGTACACGTATTGCCCGGCAAGTCGCCAAGGCGTTTGGTTAATTCCATGCCTTCGGCAATGGCCTTGCCTTGCAATAATCCTGACTGCGCCAGCGCCAGTTCAGCCTCCGGGGCGACAATGGAAATTCTTTGAATGTTGCTTTCGGTTTCTTTATCAGACTTCAGCTCAGTGAATTGATAAACGGCATCGTTAAAAGTCTCGATGATATGCCGAGATTTCCATTGCCAGTCACGGTCTATCACTTCGGATTCTGCCAGACAACAAACTAATGATTCTATTTTTGGCTTTTTCAGGCTGTTAACAGCCGCCAATAACGCCTTTTTGTAGTTTTTGGCAGATAGAGGCTTATTTTCACCCAGTCCGACCAGCAAAATGCGTTGGATGTTGTTGCCGGGCACAGCATTTATCAACACGGTTTCGCCGTTTTTACCGCTCAGGTCGCCACGGTTGACGATGTTCTTGATCAGTCCGTTGAAGCTGTTGTTAAGAGCCATCGCAGACGGACTAAGCTGCCGGTCTTGATACACACCAACAATCATACAGTCACAATGCAGTTCATCTAATGGCGCAGTTACTATTGAATAGTCCATAATTTAATCCGTTTGTTTTATTCAGAGCATTATCTTGAGCAGGCCGTGTTGCGCTGGTCCGCCGAAGGAGTCGGCACAAGATGAGCCGTTTAGCCGCAATTATACAACACACACACGTTTTTGATAGGGGCGACGGCAGGCAGCAATTGAATTGACTAGGTCTGCCAGGAAAAATACGAAAAATAAAACCCTGCGTACGTCCTATCGATCGCTCACATCGACAAAATTTAGATCTTGCGCGTCAGATATCGTACTTCGCCAACGCCATGATTTTGGTAATAGCGGGCAGATATATTACAATAAACGATGATCAATTTTCTAAGCGAAAAGAATCTGGCTTCACAGCCTCCTCTTAACATTAAGCGCCGCGCATACAGTCTAATTTTTACACACCTAGCCTTCGATTCTGTCCAACCTGGAATGTCCATTTTTCGTTGGTAGAGCTGCGTCCAAGCCTATTTTCCTATATTTTTACCTGCTCAACATAGTGCATAGTGCACTTGAATTCTTGGCAGCCATTTGAAATTGTTTAATTTATTTTAGTTTCGACGTATTAACACATACTCGTTTTTTAGTGGGGAGCAGATTTGGAAACAAGCTGGACTAAAGGCTATAGCAAGAAACGGCGCGTACTGATCACCGTCCTGGACAAAATGATTGCTCAGGATTTGTTAAAAACACTGTCGGCTGTTTTATCGGTACTGGTGGTTATTATTGTCAGCCAAAGTTTTATCCGGATTCTTGATAAGGCCATTCAAGGACGGGTTTCAAATGAAACCTTGCTGAGTATTCTCGGTCTTAAAACGATTATCGCTAGCGTTACTTTTTTACCTGCCGCCATCTTTATGACGATATTGATGGTTTTAGGCCGAATGTACAGAGACCAGGAAATGTCAGCCATTTTTTCTGCGGGCGGCGGTCCGGGTGCTCTTTATAGGGCTGTATTTTTGATGGTTTTCCCTTTGTCAATATTGGCTACCGGTTTGTCCATGTATGTCGCTCCCTGGGCTGAATCTCAAATGACCCAGTTGATGCATCAGGATGAGGAATCCTCTGATCTTAGAGGTATCGGAGCAGGCAAGTTTACTGAATATAGCCAGGGTGATCTGGTCCTTTATGTGGAAAGGATAGACGCTGACAATCGAATGCATGATGTTTTTGTGCAAAATAGACAGCATGGAAAAATCGATATTATCAATGCTGAATCGGGTCGAATGGCAGACTTGCAAGACGGATCCTATATGATTTTAGAGCATGGCGAAAGCATACAAGGCCAGCCTGGAACCATTAATTATGTGATTGAGCAATTTGCTGAATATGCAGTGAGGCTCGATATAAAAGAAACAGCCGTCAATTTTGCCCGAGAGGCCATTGCCGTCGATGTATTGCTAAGCTCTAAACTGATAATCGATATTGCTGAATTGCAACGCCGTTTTTCTATTCCGGCCGGCATTATGTTGCTCAGCTTTATTGCCGTGCCCTTGGCGCAGATTTCGCCTCGCGGAGGAGTTTACGGGAATATGTTGGTTGGCTTTCTTATTTATTTTAGCTATGGAAACTTTGTTCGGGTCAGCCATAGCTGGGTCGTTAAGGAAACCATACCATTGTGGGTGGGTGGTTTTGGGGTAAATACAATCTTACTGTTGATAGGTGTCGTTTTATTGGCAAGGTTATATGGTTGGCGGTGGCTGGTCATCAAAGCCAGGAAAATGGTGAGCAAGTGAATGTTTTAACAGCTTATATGATGCGAGAGGTTTTAAAAGGGTCTTTTATTGCCCTTTTATTGTTATTGACCTTGTTTAACTTGTTTACGCTGAGTGATGAATTAAAGTATCTGGGGAAAGGAACTTACGGCTTAAAAGAAATCTTTTATTTTATTTTATTGGTTTCACCGACGACTGTTTATGAGCTGATTCCGGCCTCGGCCTTGTTAGGCAGCCTGTTCATATTGGGTAATATGGGCAATAATCGCGAACTGATCGCGATGCAAGCTGCG
Organism: Methylococcaceae bacterium; assembly: GCA_947506075.1. Taxonomy (GTDB): domain Bacteria; phylum Pseudomonadota; class Gammaproteobacteria; order Methylococcales; family Methylomonadaceae; genus Methylobacter_A. The sequence continues at coordinate 1,275 of CANNNN010000031.1, read as the reverse complement.
GGCTTGTCTATTTTTGGGATTATTAAAGCGGTTATGTTAGCGGGAGCGGTTTTAGTGGCCATAGCCTTGCTGGTCGGTGAGGTTGTAGCGCCAAACGCCGAACGCGCCGCACGCACACTAAAAGTTACGGCTCAGAGCGGACAGGTAGTCCTGAATGCCAAGTATGGGCTTTGGTTACGCGAAGGAAAAAAGTTCATCAATGTAAGACAGGTCAAGGATGATGGTGGCCTGGCCGATATCAGTATTTATGAGTTGAATGATCAGCGCCATTTACGGCGGGTAACGCATGCAGAACAGGCGACCTATATGGCCGATCAGCAATGGAAGTTAGAGCGCATTAATTACTCCGATATTTCTAAAGAGCAAATGCTTGCAAATCAGCAAAGCGAACAGATATGGACATCATCCATAGAACCGGATTTGTTGAAAGTTGTCGTGGTCAGTGCGGACAATTTATCTCTCTATGATCTGGCTATGTATGTTGATTATTTAAAGGACAATCATCAAAAAGCGCAGGTTTTTGAGATGGCTTTTTGGGGTAGAGTGGTAAATCCATTGCTGACTTTCGTTATGCTGCTGGTGTCTGTGCCCTTCGTTATTGGTGTTAAGCGGGGCGTTAATGTCGGCACTCGAATGATGATAGGCATTGTGCTCGGCATGGGTTTTAATCTGGTCGATAAAATCGTCGGACATATAGGTTTAATTTACGAGCTTAATCCACCTTTAATCGCTGTTGCTCCAAGTTTTATCGCTTTAGTACTGGCATTATTTGCGGTAAGTCGACTGCAGGTGTGACTAGACTTCGGTCCTCCCCCTAATACCCCCTCCTGTTCAACCATTGCGATTGAATAATGGATCTTTTTTCTTCAGAGAGTTTTTATGTTGCATTGGCTTAAAAGAATAGCTATATCCCTACTGGTCTTATTTATCGGTTTTTTTGCACTGCTCCGTTTTGAGGGTTTGCAATATCTTTCGGCCAACTGGGGTGCAGGGTACGCAAGAAACCTGCCTGAGGCCAGCAGTTTCCCTAAGCCGTCAAGCTGTAATGCTCCTCCTATGAATGTGCTGAGTTATAACGTCAGATATGGCTCAACAACAATCGAAGCAATGGCTACGCGTTTTCGCGATGGCGATACCGGTGATGGTTTTTTACCCTGGTCGGTACGTTTGCCTGAAATTCGGGCGCGCATACTCGGTTATGCGCCAGACTTACTCGGCTTGCAGGAAATGGAAACAGATAAGGACATTAAAGCCATTGTGTCGCTGGATCAGTAC
>CANNNN010000030.1 GCA_947506075.1 Methylococcaceae bacterium | reverse complement strand
CTGGAGCATTAAAAGAGGACTTTACTAACCCGAAAACAATTGTGATTCAGATAATTGATGATAATCAGAAACTTTCAACCATTATTATAGAAAACAATACGCTAAAAAAAGTTGCCTGGATTATAGATATGCGCTTGTTTTTTACCGGCGATTTATTCAATGCCGAAGGTTATAATGTAACCGAAGGTATTGAGCATCAACACAATATCAAGCGTAGTGATCATTGATCCCAGTAAAATCTGTGACGTCCAACGTTGAGGTAAGGGGCGTGCCGTTCACTGAACTTGAACGAAGCCACCAAACCTTGAAAAAAACTGAATTTCAAAACCGCCACAGGGCGGCGCGTCCCTTTTGACTGCACTGTTGTTTTCATTGCCTCAACCTCAGCGCCCCAGCAAGCGTAGACGACGGAATACGCTTTGAATCTAAGATAATTGAAAGCGCATCCATTTCTTTCCCAGCTTCAAAAATAAGCTTTGCGTTCCCTACACGTATCCCTGCTCCTGAATCATTGCTTACCCCAAGGCTTACTAACTCTTCTATAGCTTGCTCCCGAGACAATCTTTCATATGCATATTTCTGGAAAAGTTCAAAATGCTCGACGAATACCTGCTTGCCAACTGAGTTGAGTTTTCGGTTGAGTTCTTCTTTGTTCATTCCCGTCGCCTAACATAAAGTAGACACCTAAATCGGTGTCTATACAAATCATGAACGGTGTATTTCTCCCGCCCTATTCTTCAATCCCACCAGAGTGTAACCGATTAAACTCTGGATAAAAAACTAATTACACTCAACCCAACCTCTCCACCAGACACAGCTCGCACTCACAACCATGTTAAACTTTGCGTCATCCATCAAACTACTTCCCTGCCCTCATGCCCGAACTACCCGAAGTTGAAACCACCTGCAAAGGCATCGCGCCGCATATTGTCGGACTTACCATTAAACAGCTTATCGTCCGCCAAGCCAAACTGCGCTGGCCTGTGCCTGAAGCACTAGCACAAACCTTATCCGGACTTTGCATTCAATCCGTCACCCGCCGAGCCAAGTATCTGCTGCTTGCAACCAACAACGGCACGGTGCTGGTGCATTTGGGCATGTCCGGCAGTTTGCGGATTTTATCTACAGACCAAGCGGCAGGCAAACACGATCATATCGATTTTGTTTTTGATGGCGGACTAGTGCTGCGCTATAACGACCCGCGCCGGTTTGGCGCGGTGTTATGGACGACGGAAACGGTAGCCGAGCATCAATTGCTTAAAGATTTAGGCCCGGAACCCTTGCTGTCCGATTTTACCGGCGAATTGCTTTATGCGCGCTCCAGAAACCGCAAAATTACAGTGAAATCATTCATCATGGACAGTCATGTCGTGGTCGGCGTCGGCAACATTTATGCGAATGAAGCCTTGTTTATGGCCGGCATACAGCCTACCCGTCAGGCAGGTAAAGTGTCTTTGGCGCGCTATCAAAAACTGGCCGAGTGCATACGCGTGGTGTTACGACACGCGATCGAGCAAGGTGGCACAACGCTGCGGGATTTTGTCAACGAAGCAGGAAAACCCGGTTATTTCCAACAACAACTTAAAGTCTATGGCCGAGGTCACTTGCCTTGCGTCAGCTGTAATCAGCCGCTAACTGAAATCAGAATAGCCAATCGCTCAACGGTATTTTGCAGCGCTTGCCAGCGCTAACGTAAACCGTCCACGAAAACATTTTTCTAGGTTTATCACCACAACCCCTTATAATCAACGCTGCTTTCAGGTTCCATTAGGTTTTCGAACCTAATGGTTAAACGGGAAGTCGGTAAGGTTTAGACCAAATCCGACGCTGCCCCCGCAACGGTATATAAGTAAAAGTTTCATCGAGATGCCACTGTGTTCAGCATGGGAAGGTGATGATTCAGGTTAACGCCACTTATAAGCCCGGAGACCGGCCCGATAGCTTAATTCGGTACAGCGGAGGGCTGTCTGCACGATGACAGTAATGTTCCCGTCTTGTCTCGATTGTCCTCTGTTGTGTAAAGCAACCATTATGCGCGGGCGGCGCAGGGGGACATTCATGCAAAAACTCATCTTCAGCTCATTAGTCATCGTCGGATTTATTCAGACGCAATCATCCCTAGCACTATCCAGCAATCAATCAAAAACTGTAACGTTGGACACGATGGAAGTCGAAGGCCAGTCCACCGATTTATTAGGTGTCGCAGCCTCGGCCTCGCAAGGCGTGGCCTCTCAAGCCGAACTTGCCTATCGTCCCTTGGCTCGACCCGGCGAATTGGTCGAAATCGTACCCGGCGCACTGGCGACCCAGCACAGCGGTTCGGGCAAGGCCAACCAGTTTTATTTGCGCGGCTTCAATCTGGATCACGGCACCGATTTTTCGGTGATGGTTGACGGCGTCCCGATGAACATGCCCAGCCATGCCCACGGACAAGGTTATCTGGACTTGAACAGCGTCATCCCCGAACTGGTCGATCATATCGACTACGGCAAAGGCCCGTATTATGCCGATGCCGGCGATTTTTCTTCGGCCGGTTATGCGCGCATGCACACGATGCCTGTATTAGCCCAAGGACTGTTCAAATTTACCGGCGGTGAGTTCGGTTATTATCGTGCGCTACTGGCCGATTCCAAAAAAATCGGTGCCGGAAATTTGCTGGTTGCGGGCGAATTCAACGCTTACAACGGCGTATGGCAACAGCCCGAAGACCTAGGCAAATACAACGGTATGCTACGCTACACGCTGGAACATAAAGACTGGGGTTTGTCAGTCAACGCCAAAGCCTATCACTCCAGTTGGAACGCGACCAACCAGATTCCCGAGCGGGCTATCGATAGCGGAACACTCGCTCTCTACGGCAACATGGATAATTCCGATGGCGGCAATACCAGTCGTTACAGCCTGTCAAGTAACGTCTGGAGTCGGGGCGAAAGCTACAAAAATGACTTTAACGCCTATCTGGTCTATTACGACCTCAACCTGTATTCAAATCCTACCGGTTTTTTGGACTACCATGCGCAAGGCGATCAAGTGCATCAAACCGAGCGCCGCGTGGTAAGCGGCGGCAACGGCGAACAAACCTGGTTTTCCAAGTGGTTTGGGCTGGATGTTGACAACAGCTTAGGCTTGCAAGTCCGCCATGACGAGGTCTTCGGGTCTGCGCTAAACCGCAGCGAGCAACGCCGGATTTTCCAGATCGTACGACAGGACGATATTAGCGAAACCAGTGTCGCGGTCTATCTGAAAAACCAGGTTCAGTGGTTGGATAAATTCCGGACGATTTCCGGCTTACGCGGCGACTTTGTGGATATGCAAGTAAACAGCCTTACACTTGCTGCCAATTCGGGGCAAAAAAATGGAGCTTTGCTAAGCCCGAAGCTCAGTCTGATTTTCGGTCCCTGGGTTGATAATGAAGTGTTTGTTAATCTGGGCTACGGCCATCATTCCAATGACGCACGCGGTGCGACTTTGCGCATTAACCCGGTCAGCGGCGATCCTGCTGCTTCGGTCTCACCGCTGGTTCGGTCGCGCGGCGCTGAAATCGGGTTGCGCAACCAGTCTATTCGGGGCTTGAATTCCACTGTGGCGCTGTGGTGGATGCAGGTCAATTCCGAGTTAATTTTCGTTGGCGATGCCAGCAGCACCGAAGCCAGCGGGCGCAGCGAACGGCACGGCGTGGAATGGAGTAACACCTACCAAGTCAACGAGAGCTTAAGCCTGGATGCGGACTTGTCTTTGTCAAAAGCCCGTTATATCGATGTGCCACGCAAAACCAACCATATCCCCAATTCGGTAGGCCGGGTGATCAGCGCCGGGGCGGTGGTACAGTTGCCCTTTCATACCTTTACAACCATACGCCTGCGACATTTTGGCGACATTCCGCTGAATGATAGCGGCAGTCTGAATGCTGGCAACACGACACTGCTTAACTGGGGATTGGGTTACCAGCATAAGGCTATGAAATTTGAACTGGATATGTTCAATGTGTTGGACTCTGAAAGCAACGATACTGCTTATGCCTACACGTCCCGCTTACCGGGAGAATCCAGCGCTGGTGTGGAGGGTATTTTGAAGCACCCGGTCGAGCCGCGTATGTTAAGGCTGACGGCTACGCTAAGGTTTTAGTCTGTTGGTTCCCAAACTCCAGCTTGGGAACCAGATCGCGCTACGAAGCTTGCTGCTCGCTTTCTTTAGGCTCATCAACCGACCATAATTTTTCAAGCTGATAAAAGCCGCGCGCCTGTGAATTCATCGCATGAACAATCACGTCGCCCAAATCCAGTAACACCCAGTCTGAACCGAGGTCGCCCTCAATGCCTAAGGGTTTAATACCGCTTTCCTTCAGTTTTTCTGCAACATAATCACATAAAGATCTCAGGTGACGGTCAGAAGTGCCGGTCACTACGACCATATAATCGGTAAAGCTGGTTCTGCCCCGAACATCAATAGTCGTGATGTTTTGTCCTTTGCGTTCGTCCAAAACATCCTGGACGATTTTCAATATTTCTTCTACTTGCATTCAAATTCCTAGTGTAAATAATGAGATCAATGTGTCTCGTAAAGCCGGTGTTGCTTGATGTATTCTATGACAGCATCGGGTAATAAAAAACCCGGATTTTGTTTTTTTGCAATCATGCTCCTGATAGCCGTTGCCGAAATATCCAGTTGTGTGACTGCCGAAAAGAATAATTTTCCTGCGGGTTGTTGCGCTAACGCTTTAATATTTTTAGCCAGTCGGGCTCTAAAAAAATCATCGAGTCCCTGTATTTCAAAGCCCGGTCGGGTCAGCACCACCAGATGCGCATAGTCAAATAACTGCTGCCACTGATGCCAGCCGGTTAAATGCTCAAACGCGTCGCTGCCGATAAACAACAGCAATGACTCGTCTTTGAAATCCTGACGTAAGGATTTCAGTGTGTCCACCATGTACGACGGTGTTAATTCAGACAGCGTATGTCTATCCAGTTCCCGCGTATCAATCGTTAAGCCCGGCTGATTTTTGATGGCCAGTTCCAGCATCTGCAATCGCATCGCTGCGGTTACCGCAGGCAGTTCCCGATGGGGTGGATTGGCGCAAGGGATCAAGCGGACCTCGTCCAGGCCAAAGCTGTCCTTAACTTCAAGCGCTGAACGCAAATGTCCGTAATGAACTGGGTCGAAGGTGCCGCCGAAGATGCCTATCATCTATTGCCTGATATGGCCATCACCCAATACGATATATTTTAACGAGGTCAGCCCTTTCAAACCGACAGGCCCCCTGGCATGCAGCTTATCAGTGCTGATGCCGATTTCGGCGCCCAAGCCGTATTCGAAGCCGTCGGCAAAGCGGGTCGAGGCATTGACCATCACCGAACTGGAATCGACTTCCCTCAAGAACCGGCGCGCCAGAGTGTAATCTTCAGTCACTATCGCTTCGGTATGGCCGGAACTGTGTTGATTAATGTGCTCCAGCGCCTGATCGATGCCATCAACAATCCGGATCGATAAAATCGGCGCTAGATATTCGGTGTCCCAGTCTAGGTCTGTTGCTCTGATACAGCCGGGAATCAGGGAACAGATTTTAAGACAGCCCCGTAATTCAACGCCCTTTTCTCGGTATTGTTCAGCCAGCAGCGGCAACACTGTTGCGGCTATACTCTCGGCCACCAGTAAGGTTTCCATCGCATTGCATACGCCGTAACGATGGGTTTTGGCATTGACAGCAATGTTGACCGCCTTAGCGATGTCGGCCTTATCATCGATATACACATGACAAATGCCGTCCAGATGCTTGATAACAGGAATCGTTGCCTCCTTGGAGATACGCTCAATCAGGCTTTTGCCGCCACGCGGCACAATCACATCGACATATTCACTCAGGGTGATTAATTCGCCAACAGCTGCGCGATCTGCAGTTGCCACGATTTGCACTGCTTCCACCGGCAAACCGGCCATTATCAGTCCTTCAGAAATACAGACTGCAATCGCCTGATTGGAGTGTATCGCTTCCGAGCCGCCTCTTAAAATACAGGCATTGCCGGATTTAAGACAGAGTGCCGCTGCATCGACCGTGACATTGGGCCGGGATTCATAAATAATGCCGATTACGCCCAAAGGCACACGCATTTGACCGACCTGTATGCCGCTAGGCCGATAGCTTAGCTCGCTGATTTCTCCGACAGGATCGGCTAATGCGGCCACCTGTTTTAAGCCCTCAACCATTGCGTGAATTCCGGCAGGCGTTAATTCCAGCCTGTCCAGCAGGGCGGGATCCAGGCCATTTTTCCGGCCGGCATCCAAATCCTTGAGGTTTTCCGCCAACAATAACGCATGGCTGCTTTCAATAATTTTGGCAATTTCCAGCAAAGCCAGATTTTTTTTACCAGACTCGGTACGGCTTATTTCCCGCCCCGCTTTCCTGGCCTGCTGACCCAGCATATTCATGTATTCTTTTATATTCACCGCATTCTCATTAACTGGATCAATGTTATAAGCCAATTATATCGTTTAATCTAAGATTTTGACAGTCTTTAAGACTAACAACTATCAGATATTAAACAGTTTTATTAGCTTATGTAAGCGCTGAACTCAAAGTAGCACGACCGAACAAGCCGTATTACCGGCGTTATGAGTCTTGCAAATACGTTGAATTCGGAATAAAAAAAAGGGCGGATTAATCCGCCCTTGGTCTAAAACACTGGAACTATTGCTTGCTAGCTTTAATGTGCTCTACAGCGGCTACAGCATGTTTAGTGGCTACATCTGCATGCTCTAAATTACCATGATCGATGGATTCTTGCAGCTCACCAGCCGCAGCATCTAAATGGGTTTTGGGTACCCCATGGGCTACTATGGAAGCGGCTAATGTATGTTCCAACGCCAGTTTTGAGTGTTCGACTAGAGTCAATGCATGACCGGCTTTGCCTGCCACTACCGCCGCATTGGCGTGTTCCAGTGCCGCCATCGCATGCTCTTCGGCAAAAACTGCAGTACTTAAAAACAACAAACCTGCAAATGCAAATGCTAATTTTCTCATCAATCTATCCTCTCTTAAGGTGTGAATAATAATATTTATAAAAAAACCACCGACAAAGACACGGAGTCCCTCTTCTTGCCAGCTTCATACCAAACGGGTTAAATTAAAAAAGCTGCCGGTATGTTTGAAGCCACTACAGAATAGTTGCGGCGATTTATTTTAACAATACGCAAAATTACGTATTGTTAAAAGCGGCTAATCAGCCGACATCCAACTATCGCATTGCACTCACTTTCTTAAGCCAATTTAACAAATAACCATTTAATATTAATATGTTATATAATTTATAGGTATCATATTGGCCATGCAAGCCCTCCGGTATTATCAATAAAAAAGAAACAATCTATTAATTTTCAGCCGTATTGTAAGCTTCTAGTTACATGCGTATAATTTTAACCACTGGAACAGACCATGACCGATTTCCGAAGCTTATATTCGGCATGCTTTACTTCAACCCTATTTGCAATATTGCTATTTCTAGCAATATGCCATGAGATCAATACGCTAATTGATCTCATAACAGTTTCATGTACCTCCTCGTAGTGTGAAAGTTCAGAACTATCTAGTATCTGTACACCTTTCCTCCCTTTGCCTCTGGCACTGGGAGGTTTTTTTTGCGCAAAAAACAGCTAATCCCTGTGATTCGACAATCGAGTGAGCCACGCCTGAATTTTCTGTTCTGCCTGCCGCGTTAAATCAGTAAAGCCATTAATTGCACCCGCCGCATCGGGTGTTTTAGTCGGCTGCTCAAGATAAAACGTCTCAGTCATGAGTTTCTGCTTATCATCGACAGCATAAGCGTCGACTGAAAAACGCAGCACCACTCGAGCTAAGTCAGGCGAGTCAAATTGCTGCTCAAAATCCTGCAGTCGAATCAGCAAGGCATAGTCCAGGTTACTGCTGCTGATAGCGAAATACTGTTCAAGTAATTCAGGCAGCGCTGCAATCCAGCGATCCAGACCGTAAAATCTGATTTCTGAGGGCGAGGTAAACAGCTGTCGATAACGAATGCGATTATCCCAAAGCCAGGTCGGCGCATTGACGTTAATGGTCGCCTTGGCCTGATGAGTAGAGCCTGCCAAAGTCCTGCCAAAATCATGCAATGTGGGCTGTTTTGCTGGAACGCTGCACCCTGTACAAATAACTAGCAGCCATCCGATTATAAAATATCTCATTGCCGCTCCATATAATCAGGCTCACCGGGGCCTGAATCCCGCTGACCTGGACCAAATAACAATTCCTGAGGGTCATTTTCCAGCATCGTAGCGACTCTTTTTACCTGTTGTGTTGTCGCCTGCAATTCAGTCAGCAACTTATTAACTTTGGGTAAGGTGGACTGCGCTAACGCATCGCCAGTTGTTTTTCCGCTATCGACAAGATCTCCCGCTTTTTGACTGAGAGCTTGCACGTCTCTGGTTAAGCCCTGCAAGTCATGCGTCAACGCATCAACATTCGCCAGGGTTTTTCGGGCGTCCTTAGTCAATCCGGGAATACCAACCAAGGCCTGATCAACGCTTTTTTGCAACTCGGACAGTTTGTCGGTTAAGGTTTTTAGGTTACTTAAAATACCGCCGATGTTTTTTTCATTTTCATCATTTAATAATGCACTTAGCCGCTGCATTAAATGATCGGCCTTATGCAATAGCTCTTCCCCTGTATCCATCAGCTTGTCAGCCAACGAGGGCTCCAATGGAATACGCGACATAGGATCATCCCCCGGCGCTAATGGCTCAGAAATAACACCTGAATCTTCCAGCTGAATCTGGGTTAAGCCGGTCACGCCTTTTAAGCGCAAGGTCGCATAAACGCCCTTATCCAATACGATGTTCTTATCGACCTCAATCGGAACCAGAATAATACCGGAGTCCATGGGATCAAATCGGACATTAATCACCTTTCCTACCGCTATACCCCGGTAAAAGACCGTCGATTCTGGATTAAGGCCGGAAACAGAGGCTCTAGTTGAAATAACGTAGAGATTGCGCTCCTGATTCATAGTACCCATCCAGAAAATAATCGCCATTGTTGCCGTCACCAATGCAAGCAAAAACAGACCGGTGATCAGCGCATGATTTTCTCTACCCATCCGTCGTCTCCTGAACCACGCCGGCACCCGGCGGGCTTGCGGCATACACACCATCCCTGGCGATATACTGAAATACCCGTTCAGCGCGTTTATTGTGAAAAAATTTATCTACGAAAGGATGCTTGCAAGCCAACACAGCAGCCAATGTTCCGAAAGCCACCAGTTTGCTATCCGCAAGCACAGCAACCTTGGTGCACAAGTCCCTCAAGATATCCAGATCATGGGTTACCATGACCACCGTAAAATTTAGATCTTTATGCAATTCAGCTAATAGATTGACAAAATCCTCACTGGAAATAGGATCCAGACCGGAAGTTGGCTCATCAAGCAACAACAGCTCCGGTTCCAGAACCATGGTACGGGCCAGCGCCACCCGTTTAACCATGCCGCCCGATAAATCGGCGGGCTTTAACCAGGCATCGCTATCAGCCAGACCGACCATCGACAGTTTCATAAACACGAGCCTCGCAATCAATTCTTCATCATCAAAACCCAGTTCCCGTAATGGAAAGGCTATATTATCAAAAACATTCAGCACACTAAATAACGCGCCTTTCTGAAATAATACGCCGCAATTGTTACGCAGTCTCTCGCCATGACCGGCGGTGACATTCTTCAACGACTGCCCCATCACGAACACCTCACCCTGACTGGGAGTTTGCAGACCGATAATTTCGCGCAGCAACGTCGTCTTGCCGCAACCCGAAGCCCCGACCAACCCCAGAATCTCGCCATGTTCCAGCTTAAGATTTATATCCTGATGAACAACCTTGACGACACCCTTTTTAGGATCGCCAAATCGGGTCCAGACATGCTCAAGCTGTATTGCATAAGCAGAGGACTTGCTCATGGCATGCCCATATCCATAAACAGGATCGCAAACACCGCGTCGACCATAATCACCACGGTAATCGCCGCCACCACGGAGTTGGTAGTCTCATTACCCAGGCTTTCGGTATTGGGCTTGATCCGAAAGCCAAAGTGACAGGCAATCAGCGCAATCATTAAACCGAAAACCGCACTTTTCAGCAGACCGATAAACACGTTAAGCAGCGGCACCGTATCGGGCAATTTAAGAAAGAATTGCTGATAACTGATGTCCAGCGTATTTTGCGCCGAAACCATTCCACCGATTAGCGCCAGCGCACTGGTCCACATGCCTATCAACGGCAGCACGACGGTCAGTGCCAAGACCTTGGGCAGAATCAAACGCAAGGAATGGGAGATACCCATAGCCGATAACGCATCCAGTTCTTCGGTCACCCGCATGATACCTATTTGTGCGGTCATCGCCGAACCGGAACGCCCAGCCACCAGAATAGCCGCCAGCAAAGGACCCAATTCACGAATTACGCTCAAGCCCAAAATATTAATGATATAAATCTCCGCTCCGAACATCTTCAGCTGCAAGGCTGATAAATAACTGAGTACGATGCCTATCAAAAAACCCACCAGCGCGGTAATGCCCAAAGCCCGAACCCCGGCTTCATAAATTGTAATGGAAATTTCCGACCAAGGAATATCACCCGGATGCAGCAACAGATAGGCTACATCCAAAAACAGCTGCCCAAACAGGGTTACCAGCCCCTGTAATTGCGCTATCAATTGCATAACATAAGCCGACAAAACCAATGCCGTTTCGCTTGGGTTGCGGCGCAAAAAGCTGCCTCTGACGGGTTCAGCTTCGGGGATCTTCTGAGCTTGCCAGCGCTCGAAGATGCGCTGATGTTCCGGCCTGATCTGTAATGAAACAGGGAGCTTTCGACCCCATGCCTTCCAGATTATCAATGCACTGACGCTGTCGAGCACCGCAATCGAACTGACATCCCAGCTTATGTTTTCATTATAAGAATGCAATCTGATTTTTCGGCTTAGCTCAGGAGCAGTTAACAGACTGCGGAGATTCCAGCTGCCTGACAATTTAATGAGGGAGTCGTCAACAACTTCCAGCGTAGGCGGCATGTCCTGATTTATTGTGTTGTCAGTTCTGGTTGTTTCCGAATTCTTCATACGCCTCCACTACCAGACATTAAAATTGAAAATACACTTTAGCTGCAATAAAAATTGAACAGAGGGCGCAACTTAGATAAAGTCAACCTTCCAGCCAATCTATCTCAGCATCCGAAAAACCGGCAGTTTTACGCAACGCCCTGTTAAACGGCCCCTTAGGTTTACCGCCCACATAGTATTCCTCGATTAACTCCTGGTATTTGGTTTCAGCTTCAAAACCACGCTGCTGACAAACTAACTTAAACCAATAAGAACCTAGTGCTACATGGCCTATTTCATCGGTCAAAATACGCGTTAAAATAGCCACACTGGCCTCATCACCCAATAGCCTGAACTTTTCAATCAGCGCCGGCGTTACATCCAAGCCCCGTGCTTCCATACAGCGTGGAACCAGCGCCAACCTGTCCGGCAGATCATCGGCCGTATCCCTGGCATGATCCCATAAACCGCTATGAGCCGGTAAATCGCCATATTCAACCTGCATAGTACGTAAATGTATCCTGATTAATTCAAAATGCTGCGCTTCTTCGTCGGCAACCTTCAGCCAATCCTGATAGAATTGTTCAGGCATGCCACGAAAACGATACAAAATATCCCAGGCCAGATAAATGGCGACGAATTCAACATGGGCAATCGCATGAAAAAAGGCTGCAACACCGACTGCAGTAGTCAATTTTCGCCGGGGCATCTGGCGCGGAGCCAATAATACGGGGCGTTCGGGAAACGTTATCTGCTCTATCGGCATGACCGGGCGGTTCGAGATAAAAGTTAATTCACCGGCAATACAAGCCTGATAAGCCTGATGAGTAAGCGCCAGTTTCTGATCAATAGCTTCTTGATCAAAAAACGCCTCGGCAAATTTGAATATATTTTTCATTACACACCATTACAAGGCTATGATTAAAATTATTGATTTCACGCTGCTTTTTTTCTACTGCCTGTTTATTTACTGGCTGTCTGACCAACCTTCCCTGCCAGTTCCTATGGTGTTTTCAAATCAGGATAAAATACTCCACTTTGGCGCCTATTTTATAATGGGACTATTGGCATGGCGCTGCTTTAAATATCTGTTCGACAAGCCTAGCATACTTGCTATGCTGAGCATTAGCTTTTGCAGTTTATACGGCATATCCGATGAATGGCATCAGTCTTTTGTCGAGGGCCGGTTTTCAGATGTTTCAGACTGGATCGCCGATACCAGCGGCGCGGGGTTAGCGATATTTTTAATGCACAAGCAGCGTTGGTAACAAGGCGCTTACTGCAATCAAAACAGCTCAAACCTAGCTAGATAGCCGAAATGGTCGGAAACGATAGGGTAGAAATCCTCGTTGAATATAACATCCATGGCTTTGATTTGCAGCGGGTGACCATTGCGCTTGAAGATATGATCAATGCGTTTGGGCGTGGAGTTTTTCCAGCCGTCTATTTGATCCAGGCAGCTCGGTTCGTAAAAACGGTGGGGGTGTAATTCGTGGAATTGATCGACATAATCCCCATTTCCTACGATATGGTTATAGGCCTGTTCTCCGGCTGGCGAGTTGAAATCACCGACCATTAACTCGCCTCTGACGCCGAAATGTATACGCGAGTGAATCAGTTTTTGGAGATTATAGTATTCTTCATAAAAGCCATGATGCGCCCAACTCAAATGCACATTGGCGACATGGAGCAAGCCAAACCACGGAACGTCTATGCACGACACGGTGATGTTTCGAGACATATAATTGTCTTTCCGATGATCGACAGACACATAACTCGAAAAATTGTGGTGCATCGGATAACGACTCAAGATGGCCGTACCTTCCCGCCAACGAGAAAATCCGATGTGACTCCAGTCCTGATGAATATGGTACCAATGTCCTCACTGACGTAATTTAGTGCAGATTCGAAACGCCATATTGGATGGCGCTTCGCCGTAAGGGTGAGTAATCGGGTCATGCCTGTAGTAAATATTCGACCAACCCGTTGAGCGCACCAAAGGATGTACTGAAAAATAAAAAACTACGGGACACAGCAAATAAAATTCTGTATAAATCTAGCCCATGGAAAACATGGGCCCATCATCAAGCAGT
>CANNNN010000029.1 GCA_947506075.1 Methylococcaceae bacterium | reverse complement strand
GAAAGCCTCAAGGGTCTGGTTGGGGAAATTCAAGAGTCCGCAGATACCATCAGTAATGCGGCGAAGGAAATTGCAGCAGGCAACAATGATCTGTCTTACCGGACTGAAGAACAAGCTGCCAGTCTGGAACAAACTGCCGCCAGTATGGAAGAGTTAACCTCGACCGTACAGGCCAATAGCGAAAATGCCAAGCATGCCAATCGGCTAGCTCTTGGTGCAACAGATATTGCGGGTAAGGGTGTCGAAGTGGTTAGCCGAGTTATATCGACGATGGAAGGGATTAATGAATCTTCGCGCAAGGTTGTGGACATCATCTCGGTCATCGATGGCATTGCTTTTCAAACCAATATACTCGCGCTGAATGCGGCGGTCGAGGCGGCTCGTGCCGGCGAGCAAGGCCGTGGTTTTGCGGTGGTGGCCGTCGAGGTGCGCAACCTCGCACAACGCGCTGCCGCCGCCGCTGGGGAAATCAAAGGCCTGATTGGTGATTCGGTAGAAAAAGTCGAAGACGGTACCAAGTTGGTTGCTCAGGCAGGCAAAACGATGGAAGAAATCGTCGGCGCTATTCGTGGTGTGACGGCCATTATGACTGAGATCAGCGCTGCATCCATGGAACAAACCTCCGGCATCGAGCAGGTCAATCAGGCCATCGGCCAAATGGATGACGTGACCCAGCAAAATGCCGCCTTGGTGGAGCAGGCGGCTGCTGCTGCAGAATCGCTGGAAGAGCAAACGCAAAACCTGGCGGTTACGGTCGCGCACTTTAAATTGGATGGAAACTCTACTGGGACGCACGTTAAAGCGGGGAGCTCTGTTGGCTTCGCGCTGCCACAACCTCGACAGGGCTCGGTACAGGGAAAAGAGTCGTCACTCGCCAGAGCGGGGGCAGTTAAAAGTCCGGCAGCATTTCAGCCGAAGTCAAAACCGACTGCTAATGATGAGTGGGAAGAGTTTTAATCTCTGCATCTGTGGTAGTTTTTTTGCAAAGGACTTTACCTATTTTTTGCTTAAAGCCAGCTTTGCTTGATCCCATAAAGCATCTAATTCGGCCAGTTCGCAGTCTTTCAGATTCAGGTCTGATGCTTTAACCTGTTGTTCTATATGTTGAAAGCGTCTGGAGAATTTTTTAGTGCTTTCCTTCAGCGCGACCTCGGCATTGACGTTTAAATGTCGGGCCAGATTAACCGCAACCAGCAATAAATCGCCGATTTCTTCCTGAATATGCGCCTGATCCCCGGATTGCCAGGCTTCCTTGACCTCCTCCAGTTCTTCAAGTACTTTGTCAAAAACCGGCGACACCTCGGGCCAGTCAAAGCCGTGATGTGCGGCTCTATCCTGTATTTTTTCACATTCAATCAAGGCTGGCAGATTTTTAGCCACACCCGATAACACGCTTTCTGGTTCTGCTGCCTTATTTTTTTTCTTCCGCTCGTTGGCTTTTTCCTGCTCCCAGGCCTGATGGCGTTCTTGATCGCTAGTAAAAACCGCATCGGCAAAAACATGCGGATGGCGGCGGATCAGTTTGTCGCAAATGCCTTCCGAAACTTGTTCAAAGTTGAATAGTCCTTGTTCGTCGGCAATCTGGGCATGGAACACCACCTGCAACAACAGGTCGCCTAACTCCGAGCGCAAATCATCCAGATCATTGCGCTCAATCGCATCGACGACTTCGTAGGCTTCTTCAATCAGGTAAGGTATCAAACTGGTGAAGCTCTGTTTCAGATCCCACGCACAACCGTCTTCCGGCTGGCGCAGACGAGACATGATATCCAAGAGGTTTTGGGTGTTTTTTAGCATGAATAACAGTTGTTCAAAAGAGGTAGGCTATTAATAATGGAATACGAATGACGCAGATTAGACGGGTTTTATCCATGGTTATCAGTCAAATCAGCGTCACCGGTGTTCTATTTTACTTTTTAATTAAAAATTAAAACGAAGAACCAAAATTTTCTCGATAGCGATGTTTGAAGTCATCCATATCAAGTGCATGATTCTGGGTTCCGTTATGTTCGATTTTAATGGCACCCATTAAGGATGCGACTCTGCCGGTGATTTCCCAGTCCAGTTCATTCATCAGGCCGTATAAAAGTCCTGCACGGTAGGCATCGCCGCAACCCGTTGGATCAAGTATCTCCTTGGCTTTTGCAGCAGGAATGGAGATGCACTCGCCCCGTGTGTAAATTTGAGAGCCCTGGGCACCCAAGGTAATGATCAACGCTTCAACCCGCTGGGCCATTTGTTCCAAGGACAGGCCGGTACGTTCCTGCATTAACTCGGATTCATAATCGTTCAAGGTCACCCAGGTTGCCTGATCCAATAGCTTGAGCAGTTCTTCGCCGTTAAACATCGGCATGCCTTGACCCGGATCAAAAATAAATGGGATGTTTAGTTCGGAAAACTGCGCGGCATGTAATTGCATGCCTTCCTTACCATCAGGCGACACGATGCCGATGCTGATTTTTCCGTCAGTGGGCACCGAATTTAAATGCGAAAAGCTCATCGCGCCGGGATGAAATGCGGTAATCTGATTGGCTTCTTCATCGGTGGTGATATAGGCCTGGCCGGTATAACTGTTGTCCAGAATCTGAATATATTCGCTGGATAACTGGTTTTGAGCCATCCATTGGGCGTAGGGTTCAAAGTCATGACCGACGGTGGCCATGGTTAACGGCTCTTCGCCCAGTAATTTCAGATTATAGGCAATGTTACCCGCGCAACCGCCGAATTCACGCCGCATGACCGGCACCAGGAACGACACATTCAAGATATGAATTTTTTCCGGCAAAATATGATGTTTAAATTTGTCATGAAAAACCATGATGGTATCGTAAGCCATAGACCCACAGATTAATGCGCTCATTGTGTTCCTCTTTATCGTCAGGGATGGTATGCCGCAAGTTGCGCGGTTAAAGTAAAATTAATGCCCAGGTTACCGCTGCCCAAGCGAGTGACATCATGACGGCAGCCGAACCGATATCTTTGGCACGGCCCGATAATTCATGATGCTCAAGCCCTACTCTATCGACTACCGCTTCTACAGCCGAGTTTAATAGTTCGACCAGCATGACTAATACAATACTGCCTATCAGCAGCAGTTTTTCAATAGTGGATTGGCCTAGCCAGATTGCAAGGGGAGTCGTGATCACAAACAGGATGACTTCCTGTCTGAAGGCTTCTTCATGGGTCCAGGTTGCTTTAAAACCAGCGACCGAGAAAAAACACGCGTTAATAAGGCGCTTTACGCCTTTTGCATTTGGGTTTGCCATTGTTAAGGTCTAAGGAAAAGGTCTAAGGAAAAAGGCGAACGGCGAAGGTTTTAATGCTTGCACCTTTCGGCCTTTGCTTGAATTATTCGTCAATCATTTGTTGGTAGGCTACCGAATCCATCAATCCATCCAGCTCAGTCAAGTCGTCCGCTTTTATACAAAACAACCAGGTTCCGTAAGCGTCAGCATTGACTTGCTCAGGTTCATCTGCCACAGCTTCGTTGATAGCGACCACGGTTCCGCTAACCGGACTGAACAGGTCTGATGCCGTTTTAACCGATTCGACTACCGCACATTGTTGTTGTGAGGCGACTTTGCGGCCCAGTTCCGGCAGCTCAATATAAACCAAGTCGCCCAGTTCTTCTTGCGCAAAGTCTGTTATGCCGACACGAACGATATTGTCGTCTTCCACCTGCGCCCATTCGTGAGATTTTGTATATTTTAACTTAACCGGTAGGTCGCTCATGATAATCTCTCAACAGTGATAGTTATGTTGTTTGCTTGGCAACTGCTCCCTGCGTTGCTCTAGTGCCGGCATAATTCACATGGATGTGGTGAATGCCGATATCTGTCCATGCGCTTGAAGGATAACGTGCAATTTTTTAAAAACAACAAAAAAATGCATTTAATAAGGTAAATCTTATAACATGGACTAATCCACACACTTCTTTTTTGTTCAGATGAATGTACATTTAATAGTCGGTTTTTTTATACTCGGCGTTAGCTTGGCTTATGCCGATGATGACGACAAGCCGGTTACCCAACTGCTGGGCTTTACCCGCACCGGAACCGTGTTCCTGGACGCTAAAGCCCAGTTATTGTCGGGCTTGCAGACCATTATACTGACTCCGGTCAGCCTGCGTGCTGAATTTTCGACTTATGGCCTAGCCGTTAATATACAGCCGCTGATCGAGTTACGCCGGAGGTATTTGCTGGCATTAACTGAGCAAGGCGGTGCTCTGGGCCGGTTCAAACAGGCTGAACAAAATAGCAAGCGTCAGCTAGACCTGTATCGTGAGGGAGCAGCTTCAAAGCGCAATTTACAAGTCCAGCAAGCGCAATGGCAGACCGATAAAGCTCTGCTCGATGCAAGTGGCGTGCAAGGCAAGGCCATTGTCGATGAGGCTCTGCTCAACTGGGGACGGAAATTAACTGAATGGGCGCTATCAACAGATGCAGATCAACTACAGGCCTTTTTATCCGGTAGCAAAACATTGTTGCAAATTACCTTGCCGGTTAATAAGCGGCTGGCAAATACTATTAAGAGCATCCAGGTTGAGGCATCGGGCAACCGCAGTGCTGCGATTAATGCCGAGCTGATATCGGCTGCTCTGCATACCGATAATCTCGCACAAGGTGAAAGCTATTTTTTCCAGGCCGATGGCAGTCATATCAGAACCGGTATGCGGGTTGTGGCGTGGATACCGGAACAAGGTGAAAACCGGATCGGCGTTAATATTCCGGAGTCCGCATTAATCTGGTATTTGGATCAGGCTTTCGTTTATATTAAAACGGCTGATGAGCAATTCCATCGCCGCAGGATAGAGCAGTTTTCAGCAACGGTGGACGGATATTTTGTCGGTAACAGCATAAAACCAGGGGAATTTCTGGTCACTGCCGGAGCGCAAATGCTGTTGTCAGAGGAACTTAAAGGGCAGATTCCGAATGAAGGTGATTAAGCACTGTAAATGAAATAGTGATAAACAATTGATTGAAGGCTGTCATTCATCACGAAGATACCGAAGAAATAAATCTTCGTGATGATGTTATTTGTAAGCCTTTTAATTTAATGAAAAAATTATGATCCCCCGTCCCATCTCAGTACTTTTTTCTTTTGCATGATCGTTTGGGCTTGTTCAATCGCTTCAATAGCCTCGGTAAACTTGCCGACCTTAACCGCTGACTTAGCGGTTCTAAACTTGGCGCTGGCACGCGGTAAGATGATGGAGTTATTCCTGTTTTCTGCGGTGAGTTGCAAGGCTAAATTGGCTGATTTCCGGAAACCTTCCGAGTCATGCTGTTTGCACCGTTCAATCATGTTTTCAGAAAGTAAAAAAATCGCCGATAAATCTTCGTGAACAGGTTCACCTCCTGCGTGAACATTACTCAGCGAAGATAAAAAAAGCAGCAATACTGCGCATGTATATTTAGGACTCATCTGTTTCCTCTTATATTTAATTTTTATTGTGAAAACATGGTGCTATGAATTTGAAAAAAATCATAGCCGTTGTGTTGATCGGAGCGCAAATCAAGCTTAAGCATAATACTGATTTGCCAGAACTGATATTATTTTCTATGGTTTATGCTTTAACTAATAATATCAGAATGGACTTTGTTATGGACAGGTTCAACTTGATATTTTTTAACCATTCATTGAACAAATTAAAGAGCACTGTAAGGCTTGGATACATTCAGAAACTTTATTTTTTGTGCTTTTTCACTCCTGTGTTGCACTTGTTTACTGTTTTAAGTCCTCAATAGACGCGCCAAAGTTAATATGAAAAACTTGGTCATTTAAGACTAATGCAGGAACAGACTTCACCCCTGCGGCTTCTGCTTGCGCTATTCGATCTGCCTGTTCTCCTAAATGCACAACTTCGACTTGATATTTTGAACGATCAATAGCATCGGCTACCATTTGTTCTGCACCCAAGCAAACAGGGCAGCCGGCATGATAAAAAATTGCAGTATTCATAATGACCTCTTTTTAAAAAAATAATAGTGAATCGCTACTATATAAGCGGTCCGTGGGTATGTCAATAAGTTTCGATTCGAAACTAAGTTTTTAGATGGAGATTATTTATCGATTACTAGATCCTGCGTTATTGGAGATTATTCATAGGGCTACAGCAAAGCTGCGAAGTGATAATGACTGCGTTAGTCTTATGGTATTGAGGATACTGCAACCAGTACAGCATCTTGGGATGAATTCTGCGATAATAAAACATAACAATCTGCCTATTGGTGCCGGACCGATGTCGGCTTTCATTATTTATTCATCAACGTACTATGAACGAAGAAACAACTTTTAAACCTTGTGACCTGGTTATCTTTGGTGCTTTGGGCGATTTATCCCGCCGCAAGCTGCTTATTTCTCTGTATCGGCTTGAACAGGCCAGCCTGCTTGAGGTGGATACTCGTATCATAGGCATAGATCAACACGAGCTTGATGATTCAGGATTTATTGGCGTCATCGAAAAAAGTTTACGCGAGTTTTCGAATGAAAGTCTTGATGGGCAGGTATGGGCCATATTTTCCGCGAGGTTTTCCTACCTGAAAATGGATTTAACCCAGCTGGATCAATACCAGCTGTTAAATACCGTTATTTCCGGCCAATCCAGAGTGATGGTGAATTATTTTGCCGTCGCGCCCTTCTTGTTTACCAATATTTGTCAGGGCTTGGCTAAGTGCGGGGTTTTGAATGAAGAATCGCGCATGGTGATGGAAAAACCCATAGGTCACGATCTGAAATCATCAAAAGTCATTAATGACGCAGTAGCCGAGGTCTTTAGCGAAAAACAGGTTTATCGAATAGATCATTATCTGGGTAAAGAAACCGTGCTCAATTTATTAGCGTTGCGCTTTGCCAATTCCATTTTTACGACTAACTGGGATCATAACACCATTGATCATGTTCAGATTACCGTCGCTGAAGAAGTCGGTATTGAAGGCCGCTGGGATTACTTTGATAAAACCGGGCAGCTGCGTGACATGCTGCAAAATCATCTGTTACAGATTTTGACTTTTGTGGCGATGGAGCCGCCTGTTAATCTGGAAGCGCAAAGCATACACAACGAAAAAATAAAAGTCCTGGCGGCATTACGGCCGATTACGAAAGAAAATGTCTCCCTGAAAACGGTACGAGGGCTTTATGCAGCTGGAGAAATTAAAGGCCAGCCGGTGCCTGGCTATCTCGAAGAAGTCGGGGCGAATATCGATAGCACGACAGAAAGTTTTGTCGCGTTGAAAGTGGCTATCGATAACTGGCGCTGGGCTGGCGTGCCGTTTTATTTGCGAACTGGCAAACGCATGACCTATAAGCGCACTGAAATCGTCGTTAATTTCAAGCAACTGCCGCATAACATCTTCAAAGAAAGTTTTGATGAACTGCCGTCAAACAAACTAATCATTCATTTGCAGCCGAATGAAGGCGTAGAAATTCAGATACTGAACAAAATACCGGGCATTGATGAGAACATTAAGCTGCAAAAAACCAAACTTGATTTGAGCTTTTTTGATACGTTTAAAAACAGCAAGATTTTTGGCGGTTATGAAAAATTGGTGCTTGAAGCAATGCGCGGCAACCCGACGCTGTTCCTGAGTCGTGAGGAGATTGAGCAGGCCTGGGCCTGGATTGATTCGATACAGGATGCCTGGGCGCATACCAATGCTGCGCCAAAACCTTACCCGGCCGGTACCTGGGGACCCGATACGGCTGACGAGTTAATCGCCAGAGACGGTAGAACCTGGGAAGAGTCAGAGTCGCGTTAAAACGTGAATCATGAAAAATATTTTTCCTCGAAACCTGTCCTGAGCAACGGCGAAGGAAACACAATAGTCACGAAAATATTCAAGAAGATACTGAGCAGTCGACTGCATGGAGCAATTGCCGAAAATTTTCGCCGAGAGGGTAGCGTAGGGACAACACTCAGCTTTCGTGCTAAGCGTGGATAAAATGATTTTTATAAATTGAACCTGTACTTCATGTAACCCTAGAGGAATAAACATGCATCCTGTAATAGAGAAAGTGACTCAAGACATCATTGAGCGCAGTCACCCAACCCGTTCGGCCTATCTGGGCTATATTGATGCGATTGCTAAAAAAGGTCCTGTCCGTTCAGGAATGGGCTGTGGGAATTTGGCTCACGGATTTGCAGCGTGCAGTGCCAGCGAGAAAGCCGATTTGACCGGTGATCAAAAGGCTAATATCGCGATTATCACGTCGTACAATGATATGTTGTCGGCCCATCAACCTTATAAGGATGCGCCTGATCTGATCAAGGCCGCTATTCGGGAATCTGGCGGCGTTGCTCAGGTTGCCGGTGGCGTGCCGGCGATGTGCGATGGCATTACTCAGGGTCAGCCAGGCATGGAGTTGTCCTTGTTTAGTCGGGATTTGATTGCGATGGCCACCGCGATAGGCATGAGCCACAACATGTTTGATGGCGCATTGTACATGGGCGTGTGTGACAAGATTGTGCCTGGATTACTGATTGGAGCGCTCAGCTTTGGCCACCTGCCGGCGCTGTTTATTCCGGCGGGTCCTATGCCCAGCGGATTGACCAATAAGGAAAAAGCTCGCGCCCGTCAGGCTTACGCTACCGGTAAAATTGGCCGTAAAGAGCTGCTTGAAGCCGAGTCTGCGTCATATCACAGTCCGGGTACCTGCACGTTTTACGGCACAGCAAACAGCAACCAGATGATGATGGAAATTATGGGTTTGCATCTTCCCGGCAGTTCCTTCATTAATCCTTACACACCGTTACGTGATGAATTAACCAAAGCGGCGGCCAAGCAGGTTTTAAAGTTTACCGCGTTGGGTGACGATTATCGTCCGATTGCTCATATGATTTCCGAAAAAGCGATAGTCAATGCGGTTATCGGCTTGTTGGCAACGGGGGGGTCGACCAATCACACCATGCATTTAATCGCGATTGCCCGTGCTTCCGGCATTATTCTTAACTGGGACGATTTTGATAATCTATCCAAAGCCGTTCCGTTAATTGCAAAAATTTATCCGAATGGCCCTGCCGATGTAAACCATTTTCAAGCGGCTGGCGGCATGGGCGTGTTGATTGCCGAACTGTTAAGAAACGGTCTGCTGCATGAAGATATTCTGACCGTCGCCGATCAACGCGGCATGAACAGCTACCGTCAGGAACCCAAACTGATAGATGATAAATTGATCTGGGAGCCTGTTCCCGAGACTTCCCTGGATACCGAAGTGCTCGGTACTGTTGAAAAACCGTTTGCGACCGGCGGTGGCTTGCATGTTATGCATGGTAATTTGGGGCGTGGCATATCCAAGTTGTCTGCCGTGTCCGTTGACCATCAAATCGTTGAAGCACCGGCGGTCGTTTTCGATGACCAGGAGGACATGCTGGCCGCCTTTAAACGCGGTGAATTGGAAAAAGATTTTGTCGCGGTTATTCGCTTTCAAGGGCCGCGTTCTAATGGCATGCCTGAACTGCATAAACTGACGCCGCCATTGGGCGTGCTTCAGGATAAAGGTTTTAAGGTCGCGCTGGTTACTGACGGCCGTATGTCCGGCGCATCGGGCAAGGTTCCATCGGTCATTCATCTCTGTCCTGAATGTGAATCCGGTGGCCCGCTGGCTAAAGTGCTTAGCGGTGATATTATTTCGTTAAATCTGCAGACCGGCGATATCAACGTGTTGGTTGATGAGGCCGAATTTAAAGCCAGGATTCCAGTACCCAATTCCGCTAAAAATCATCATTACGGCATGGGACGCGAGATGTTTGGCGGCTTCCGTTTGGGTGCGTCTTCTGCTGAAACAGGTGCGTCTAACCTGTTTCTTGTCGATTAATTCGAAAACTATATATTAGAGGTTGAGCTAGCTTAACTATCTTTTTTGAAGTATGTGTCGGGTTACGCTCGCTAACCCGTCCTACAAAAACTACTGGATAAAGAATGAATTCAAATAACTGGAAAATTCAACCTAAAGACATTTTAAACGCCGGACCGGTCATGCCGGTCATGGTTATTCAAAACCTGGATGATGCAGTGCCGCTGGCTAAAGCATTGGTTGCAGGCGGCATTAAAGTTCTTGAAATAACGCTACGGACTCCGATAGCGCTGGAGGCGATCCGACTAATCAGCCAGCAAGTCGATGGCGCAATTGTCGGTGCGGGCACGATTACTACGCCTGAACAATTAAAAGCGGCTGAAGAGGCCGGAGCCGTTTTTGCGATTAGTCCCGGCTTAACGCCGACGCTTTTAGCCGCAGCAAAAATCGGCACTATCGCATTAATTCCAGGCATAGCCACGTTGTCGGAACTGATGTTAGGCATGGAATATGGGCTGGATCATTTCAAATTCTTCCCGGCGGAAGCGGCCGGCGGCATACCGATGCTAAAATCCATCGCAGGTCCTGTTCCTCATGTGACTTTCTGCCCAACGGGCGGAATTTCACCGGAAAATTACCACAGTTATTTACAGTTGAGTAATGTTGCCTGTGTAGGCGGGTCATGGCTGGCGCCTGCGGATGTAGTAAAATCAAAAGATTGGGCTAAAGTGACCGAACTGGCAAAACAGGCCATAGACCGGGCGGCTTAGGACTAGGCTCATTAATTCGAAGTTTAAAGCTGGCTTTGAACTTCGAACATGATTACCCGTTAAATTGCTTTTGTAACAATAAGCAAGCACCTTTAAAATTCTAATCCAGCAATCAAAAAGCTAGCTTAAGCCGCAAAATTTTTTGCTTAGCTAGCCTTGATGCTTACAGACACCCAGTTTTAAATTCGAGAAAAACCATGACTAAGCCGCGCAGTGTTACCTTAAATGAGAAAACTCACTCTTTATGCGAGTTGCCTATTTTATCCGGAACGACGGGACCCGACGTAGTCGATATCCAAGCCCTGTACCAAAAGACCGGCATGTTTACCTATGATCCCGGCTTTACGTCCACGGCCAGCTGTAGTTCAGCGATTACTTATATAGACGGTGAAAAAGGGGTGTTGCTGTATCGCGGCTATCCGATTGAGCAACTGGCAGAGCATTGCACATTTTTGGAGGTGTGCTATCTGCTGCTGAATGGTGAATTGCCCAGTACCGATGAAATGCAAACGTTTGAAGGCACGATAACCATGCATACGATGGTGCATGACCAACTGACTAACTTTTTTAAAGGTTTTCGTCGTGATGCGCATCCGATGGCCATTATGGTTGCAGTCGTTGGTGCGTTGTCAGCGTTCTATCATGACGCACTGGACATTAAGTCCAAAAAGGATAGGGACCTTAGCGCCATCCGCCTGATTGCCAAGGTGCCGACCATTGTCGCGATGTGTCATAAATACAGCACCGGCTTGCCGTTTATGTATCCGCAAAATAAGCTAAGTTACGTCGAGAACTTTATGCGTATGATGCTGGGTACGCCGTGTGACGATTTTTCGCCGAATCCAGTGTTGGTAAGAGCGCTGGACAGAATTTTGATCCTCCATGCCGATCATGAGCAAAATGCCTCAACTTCAACGGTACGCTTGGCAGGTTCCAGCGGTGCCAATCCCTATGCCTGCATTACTGCTGGAATTGCGTGTCTTTGGGGAGCGGCTCATGGCGGCGCCAATGAAGCGGTGCTGCAGATGCTGGAAGAGATTGATGATGTTGCAAATATTACTGAATTTATAAACAAGGCCAAGGACAAGAACGATCCGTTCAGGCTGATGGGTTTCGGTCATCGCGTTTATAAAAATTATGATCCGAGAGCGAAATTAATGCGTGAAACTTGTCATGAAGTGTTGACTGAACTCGGTCTGCATGATGATAAAATATTTAAACTGGCGCTGGAATTGGAGCGTATTGCCCTCGAAGATGAATATTTTATCGAGAAAAAACTGTACCCGAATGTCGATTATTATTCCGGCATCGTGCTGCATGCCTTAGGCATACCCAGTAATATGTTTACCGCGATGTTCGCAATGGGGCGAACCGTAGGCTGGATTGCCCATTGGGATGAAATGATTGCTGATCCTGAGCAGAAAATAGGGCGACCCAGGCAGCTTTATACCGGTGCAACAAAGCGTGACATACCGGCTAAGCATATTAAACCCGGTAAAAATCCGTAATACTAAAAACTGCAGTAATCCACGAAAAGCACGAAAAAGAAACCTTTATTGGTGTATCTATTCACTCTTTGAGTGATGGTCTGCAGTTCAGTATCTCTTTGAAAAATTTTGTGCCTTTCGTGGAAAAATAATTTTTTAGGTTAGTTGCGAGTTGTCTTACTCGTCTTCCTGGCGTTCAAGCCTATTGGGCAGTTCGTCGGTTTCGGTGTCATCAGGCTTGGGTACAAAAAGCCTGGAACATAACAGGCCCAGCTCGAACAGCATCCACATCGGCACCGCTAACAAGGTTTGTGAGATCGCATCCGGCGGCGTTAATACAGCGCCAACGATAAAAGCGCCAACGATCACATAAGGGCGCTTTTCGGCGAGTTCTGCCGGTGTTACCAAGCGGGTCCAGACCAAGACAATGGTGAATATAGGTACTTCAAAACATACGCCAAATGCAAAAAACATCGCCAGAACAAAATCAAGGTATTTGGCGATATCGGTCATTACCGCTACGCCTTCGGGTGCGGCGGAGGTCAAGAAGCCAAAAACCAGCGGAAAAACCACGAAGTAAGCAAAGGCTATGCCCAGATAAAACAGCAGGGTACTGGCAATCAGTAACGGAAAAATCATGCGCCGTTCCCGCTTATACAAACCTGGTGCTACAAATGCCCAGAATTGATACAGAATATAGGGGACGGAAATAAAAGCCGAAAGTATCAGTACCAGTTTGAACGGTGTAAAAAAGGGAGAGGCCACATCAATAGCGATCATCGTGCTATTTTTCGGCATGTGCTGCATCAAGGGCCCTGCCAGGAAACTGTAAATTTCGTTGGCGTAGGCAGCCAGTCCTAAAAATACGACTAATACGCATAAAACCATGCGCAGCAAGCGGTTACGCAATTCAATCAGATGACTGATAAAGGGCTGTTCTATAGAATCGTTACTGTTGTTCATGCGGGTCGCCGTTATCTAGTGGCAACACCTGGTGTTGTTCATTTTGTGCTGTCGAAGTCGTCAGCGACGACGGGTCTAGCGTTGTTTTGAGTGAAGTAGACGTTTCATCTAATATTTTTTGTGCTTCTTCTAAGCCGGACTGCTCGTTAAATATCTGCCGAAGTTCTTCGGCTTGCAGTTCTAGCTTGATTTCTTCCTT
>CANNNN010000028.1 GCA_947506075.1 Methylococcaceae bacterium | reverse complement strand
GTTCTGTCGTATTTGTCGGTTTTTTCGGCGCTGATTTCCAGCCGGACTTTACTGTCTTTCAACTGTGCTATCAACCAGCGCTTGGCTTCGTCGCCGCCCGCATCGGCCGGTTTATCACGGTGCTGAATCTCCGGCGTATTGATGCCCAGGAAGCGGATTTTTCGCCCATCCTCGAGCAACACGGTATCGCCATCAAAAACCGTCTTGACCCGGAAAAAGTCATAGCCCGGTTTTATAGCAAGTTTTTTTGCCTCGGCAACCGGCCGGTCTGAAAAATGCTTGCTGCCGTTCGCATCCTGCCATTCGTAGATGTCCGCATGTACCCAGCCGGATAAACATAATAATAAAATCAGTAAAATTCTCATGATCCTGCCTGTGTAAACGATTAAGCTAAAAACCGATGTTAGTCCATGAAAAGCAAGAAATAAATGAAGGCCTCTTATTGGTTTTCCTCTTCATATGATGGCCTACAGATTGACGTCTCGTTGAATGATTGCGTGCTTTTCGTGGACAATTAATTCTTCTAAGCGTACAGCGTGAAATTTGTGTGAGCTCACTAAGGCCAACCGTCATGAAGGATACTTACGCCGATGAAATGATTATCCTGGTTAATCGAGTTTAATCGCAGAGCCGGTCATGCCGTCTATGCCCAAACTTGGCAGGGTGATTATTTCTCTATCGGTATAAACGCCTTCTGCAATCGTCATCAGTCCGATTGAATGGGCAATCAGACATAAGCCTTTCAGGAAAGCCTGGTTGCCGGTATTGCTATCGATGCCGCGAATCAGCGACGCATCAATCTTGATGTAGTCCAGATTAAGGTCATGCAGTTCACCCAGCCGCGCTATCTGCGCGCCGACATGCTTAACGCCGATTTTACAACCCAGGGCTTTAAGCGTTTTACAAAAATGCCTGAATTCATCCAGCTGGTTAAATACACCGTCTTCGGTGACGTCCAGCCAAAGCTGCGCGGCGGCGGCAGGGTGTTGGGTAAGCAAGGCGGTTAGATTATCAAGATAGGATGAGTTGCACATCGCGTTAGTGGAAACATTGAGCGCGATGGCTGGACTGCCTCCGGCTAAGGCTGCGATGGCAAACTCGACGACCATGTCATCAATGCGCGTAATCAGGTCCAGTTTGATGGCCGATGCGATAAATTCGGCAGCAGAAATCCAGGCGCCGCCTTGTTCAAGCTGCAAGCGCACCGGGCTCTCATTATGGATAAGCTTGCCCTCGGTAGAAATAACCGGGAATGCGGCGAGTGTAAGATGTTTAGCGTCCAGCGCTGCGGTCAGCATGGTTCGCCACTGAGCCTCATCATTATTTTCATAGCTAGTGCTGTAGCTATGGCTAATTAAATCGATCAGGTCAATT
The DNA here is from genome assembly GCA_947506075.1 of Methylococcaceae bacterium. GTDB lineage: Bacteria > Pseudomonadota > Gammaproteobacteria > Methylococcales > Methylomonadaceae > Methylobacter_A. The sequence goes on along the minus strand of CANNNN010000028.1, from coordinate 11,992 downwards.
TCATCCGGACTGATTTTTTCATTAAGGTGGCTGATCAGTGCTTTAAGACTTTCGAGCTGATCCGATATACTGACCTTGCATGAGGTGCTGGACAAGATCATGTCCGGAATGGTTTCGGGCAGTGTGGCTGCCGCCTTTAATTGGAGGTTCTTGATCTGCGTCTCCAGCTGATGATGATCTATAGGCAGTTGTGAGAAAACCGCCAAACCAGAACCCGTAAAGCGGCCTGCGATAAGTGTACGGTTTTGATGGCATAAGGCCCCCAGTTCATTGCCCATTTTCTTCAGCAGTCTATCGGTTTCTATGCTGCCTAGGGTAGCGTTAATTTCTGCCAGGTTTGCAATATGAGAAACGACCAGTACACCCTCACTAAAGCTGTCTTCATTTGAAATATGCGTGGCGAGGCGACTGATAAAGTACTTGCGGTTCATTAGGCCGGTGATAGGGTCGTAGTTAGCTTCCCGTCGCAGCTCTTCTAATAGTTGTGACTGGTCTCTGAGCATCACCTTGATACGGGTGGAGAGTTGGTTCATCGCCCGAGCCAGGGTTTTAAATTCGATGGTGCCTGGCTCCTGTATGCTGATAAAGTTTTTGTCACCTATCGCCACAGCCATGTCGACCATAGCGTTTAAGGGACTGAGTATCTTCTTTAAAATAAGTGTACCGATTAAGCCGGTGACCGCCGCGATAATCGCGTTCCAGAACAAGGCCATTAAAATACCTTTCCACAAATCCTGGTAGGCGAACTCGGTCGTGCTTGCCAGCGACAAAGTGCCATATTGCGACCAGCCATCCTGTATCTGCGCAATGCCGGCAGGCGCACTAATGGGTATCAGCCGGGTAAACCAGAGCGGCACATCGGGCGCAAGCTGAGGGTTTTCTCTTGCAATCATAATCTTGCCGGCAGGGTCGACGAGCCGGATATATTGGTAATGGCCATTGTCGAATTGGGCGGACAGCATCAGGTCAATAATCACCGGGTCTTTCTCCATTTGCGATATCGATAGCGCTAGAGAAACTGCATTATCAATATTTTTCATCCGGAGCTGTGTTTCCAGATAGTCCTTGCTGGAGATGGTATTGACGACAATGCTGGCGCCAAATGCCAAGCTTATTGCGATGATGATGGTTATCCATAATTTTTTACTCAGAGACATAGTGATTCCTTATTTTATATTTTGTCTATACCGTCAGCATGAATTCGCGCTAAGACATTACGCCAGCGCGAAAGATTGTTTAATGACTCCCCCATCGGGGTATTGGCCGCTCCGACCCAAAGACCTTCGCTATTGAAACTAAAAACCGGGATAAGGTCCGTCCGCCGGGAGGCCGGGCGTATGCTTGGAATGAGGTTGTCAAGTATCAGCGGCTCTGCGGTGGGCGTCGCGTAGTAGATCAAGACCATGTGTGCGGCAAAAACCCTGCTGTGTGGTCCGCCTATTTGGGCGCGAACGTAGGTCAGTTTGAGGCGCTCATTGGGAATATCAAGCTCCCTGAGGAATACATATTTGGCAATGCTAAAGTCTTCACAGTCGCCGCGTTCCTTGCCCAGGGATTCTAGGGGCGTTGCCCAATAATCGGATTGGCCCCAGATATTAATGTCTTCATCGAAGTATTTAATTTCCGTATTAAAAAAATCATTGATACGCGTGATTTTTTCCAGCTCTGATGCAGACTTGAGTTGGTTAACGGTGATTTGCAGGTTTAAAACGGTATTTCGTGCAGAAATCCCATACCGTTGCTCGGCGAGTTCGGCTAATTTGTAAAAGTTGCTTGCATAAGATAAGTGAAGTAATGCAAAAACTATAAAAACACTTAAACCTAGTCTGAGTAAGCTGTTTTTCATCGCCTAGACTAAAAAACCACTGAGATGATGGCGGCGTCCTCAAAAAATGACGGGGGCAAGGCTCTTTCAGGGTGACTTTGATCCATAAAGATATTTTTGATGCGTATGGGTGGAAAGCTGCGTAGAGATGGGTATTTGAATCTAACTGTAGCATGAAATTTTAGTAAGCGCTTAGCTCATCTCCTTAGGCGGCAATTTAAACATTTTCTTGCAAGCAACTAAGAACTCTTGCATCATAACTAAGTGCTATTACGTAGTGTCATGTATTTTGCGAAACGTTTAAAGCTTGTTAGCTATTGGATGCTGATAAAGGCATGATAGAGCTTCAGTATGAACTAAATATATCTCGACAATGGAACAGTCCAGTATTTACAGACAGGCTAACGGATAGTGTTTATTAATTTTTCATCAAGTTGCAACTCAACTGCATTTATAATAAGTGCATTCATTGGCTTCATAGTCCCCGTTTTTTATCTGTACTCAGCTGTGGCCCATCTGCTTTTTCCAGGGCCGCCGAATTAACGTAGCCTTATTTAAACAAGGGGCTTACCCATCATAAACACTGAAATTGCATCTACTTACACTTAACATCTAATCTTGAGCTGTTCACACGATGAAAAAAATTAATTTCACAATTCCGATCATTGCTGCACTGCTGGTTGCAGATCTTGCTCATGCGGAGTCAAGCTTTCCCGGTTTGGATATGACCGTAACCTGCGGCCTGCCAATGGGGCATTGCAAGGGCGAGCCGGCAAAGGATTCAGAAATTGTTAAGCCGGCTTCACCATTCACCTTGAGGGATCTTGTTGAGAAGACCATCACCGGCAACCCTGAGGTGCAGGCAAGTTATCATACTTACCTGAGCGCAGAACAAGAGCATAATGCTGCAATCGGGGGTTATTTGCCGCGCGTTGATTTGATTTCCACTGGGCGGCTTCAAGAACGACAGACACCCAATATCAATAATACTCAAACCCCAGACATTCAGACTCAGCTGGTGCTGCATCAGATGCTGTTTGACGGCTTTGCCACCCGGAATACCGTTAATCGTTTAGGTCATGCGGCGCGGGTTCGCTACTACCAGATACAAAGTGCGATGCAAAGCACGGCTATGGATACCGTCAAGGCTTACATAGATACCCAGAAATATCGTCAATTTGTCGAATATGCATCTGACAACTATGCAGTACACAAGCAGCTGTTTAATCTTGTTGAAGAACGCGCTGTTTCAGGTGTAGGTCGTCGCGTGGATCTGGAACAGGCCAATGCGCGTTTAAACCTGGCCGAGGCAAACTTGCTTACCCAAACCACTAATCTGCAAAACGTGGAAACGCGTTACCAGCGATTAACCGGCGAATTGCCCCCCGCCGAGTTGCCGGAAGTGGATTTCTTTAAGGCCGATGTGGAACCTACAGCAACTAAGGCATTAGAGACAACCTATCAGAAAAACCCCGACATCCTGGCGGCGATAGAAAATATTATAGCTACCGAGGATGAGGTGAATGCCAGCCGGGCTAAATATTCACCACGCTTGGATTTGCTCGGCACGAAAAACGTACAGACCAGCAATGACGGCCGCAATAATGTCAATGCCGGAGATGCGATACAGCTGACAGCAAGTTACAACCTGTTTAATGGTTTTACCGATAAATCGGTCGTTGGGCAGACCCTTGAAAAGCTCTACAATTCAAAGGATCTGCGTGATAAAGCCTGTAGGGATACGCGTCAGACCTTGGTGATAGCCTACAACGATGTGATTAACTTGAAGGCGCAACTGCCGCTTCGGGATCAGCATCAATTATCGATTGAAAAGGCACGCGAGGCCTATCGCAAGCAATTTGATATTGGTCAGCGTACCTTGCTTGATTTGCTGGATACCGAGAATGAATACTTTAATTCAAGGATGAATTACACCACAACAGAGCGTGATTTAGCTACTGCCTACGCCCGTACTTATGCAGGCCAGGGTGAGCTACTGAGTAAGTTAGGTGTTGTTCGCGAAGATTTACCAGAGATTGCCAAAGAAGACTCCATTGATGCGTATAAAACCTGTCAGGCGGTAGCGCCCGAGATGAAGCGGATTGATTTGGAAGCTATTGTCTTAAAAGCTAAACCGCTAAATCCCAATTTAAGCAATAAAATCACTGGGACAGGGCAATAAGATAACTCGAAAAAAATAATCCAGCATTAGATAGATAGCAAAAGAGAGCGGATGACACGGATGGGGCTGATTTACGCTGGGCTATTTGTTGCGAACTGGCTAAGCGAGTCTTAGCTTGCAGGGTCGCAGGCACTGTTACGTCGCCTGCGGCCCTGCATAGATAACTTTCCTGCGTTTTTATTAAATTTCCCTGACTAAAATACAAAATGTTACCTGGCGTTTGGTTGACTGCCTTGTTACAGGATAACAGTTAACAAAGAATTCAAGTTCGATTAACCATCATCAACTTACACGGGTTACAATAACATTCTATTGTTGAATGTTGATTGGTGTTCTTTTGGCTGAAAAAGTTATTCGTATAGCAACACGCAGGAGTCCGTTGGCGTTGTGGCAGGCAGAGCATGTTGCAGAACTTTTGCAGCGAACTTTTCCGGAATGCAGAACCGAACTGGTTAAAATGACCACGCAGGGCGACAAAATCCTTGATGCGCCTTTAGCCAAGATTGGCGGAAAAGGCTTGTTTGTCAAAGAACTGGAACAGGGCATGCTGGAGGGGGCGGCCGATATTGCCGTACATTCAATGAAAGACGTGCCAGTAGAATTTCCTGCCGGCCTACATTTGGCGGCCATTCTAAGCCGCGAAGATCCTACCGATGCTTTTGTCTCCAACCATTATCAGACCTTTGCTGATCTTCCGGCTAATGCCAGAATCGGCACCTGCAGTTTGCGCAGACAATGCCAGATTAAAGAACTTTACCCCGATGCTGAAATATTGTCGTTAAGAGGCAATGTCAATACCCGCCTGTCCAAGCTGGATGCGGGCGAATACGATGCGATTATTCTGGCTTCAGCCGGCTTAAAAAGATTGGGCATGGTGGAGCGTATTACTCAATGCCTGGATACCGAGATCAGCCTTCCTGCGATTGGTCAGGGTGCTATCGGCATAGAATGCCGTAGCGATGACCTGGAAATCAATCAAATGTTGAGTCTGTTGCATGATCACCAAACCGGCTTATGCGTCAGCGCAGAACGAGCCATGAATGCGCGCTTGAATGGCGGCTGCCAGGTTCCGATCGCCGGTTTTGCCATCTTGCGGGATGGTCAGATATTTATGCGCGGTTTGGTCGGCAATCCTGATGGCAGCATAATTTATCGCGCCGAACGGACAGGTGACCTTGACCGGGCTGAAGCTATCGGCAACATGATTGCTGAAGATTTATTGGCTCAAGGCGCAGATGCCATTCTGCAAGCATTGTTGCTTGAATAAGATCTTGAACGGCGCACGCATTTTAGTGACCCGCCCTGTACATCAGGCGGAAAAGCTCAGTCGTTTAATTGAAGAAAGCGGCGGAATCGCCGTGCGCTTTCCAACGCTGGAAATTGTTGCCCGGGCCGACTCAGAGCAGATAAAACTCACGCTGGAAAATTTAGACAGGTGCCATTGGCTTATTTTCATCAGTGCCAATGCAGTAAATTTTGCTCTAAAGGCGAATAGTGGCAAAATACCCAGCTCGAAATCTGTGCGTTTTGCCGCAGTCGGGCAATCGACGGCACAGGCTATGAGAAATGCCGGATTACCCGTCGACTTGCTGCCCGAGAACGGTTATAACAGCGAGGCGCTGTTGGAAATGCCGGTCCTACAGCAAGTCGAAGGACAGAATATTTTAATCGTTCGCGGAGTAGGCGGGCGCGATCAACTGGCAACTATCCTACGCAGCAGAGGTGCAAATGTTGACTATCTGGACGTATATAAAAGGATAGTCCCGCAAAGTGATAATGCTGTGGTTGTGAAGTTAATTACACAACAAAGCCTGGATGTCATTACCGTGACCAGCGCTGAGGCCTTGCAAAACTTGATGTTAATGTTCGGTGAAAAAAATCATAAGCTATTGTCCTTAATTCCCCTGGTGGTAGTTAGCGACAGAATCAGGTGTATAGCCGCCGACCTAGGATTTAATCGAATTTCTGTAACGAATAATCCTTTCGATACAGCAATTCTTGAGCAAGTAATAACGTGTGTGACAGGGGAATAGCGTGGCCGAATTGAGTGAACAACAAGAACAGACTGTGAGCGAAACGAGTAAAGTTCACGGTACACGTGGCGGGCTCTGGTTTGGCATCATCGTGCTGCTTGTTATTATCGGTGTGGCGGGGGCTGGTTTTTATCTTTTTCAGCAATTGCGCTCTGAACAGGCCGATCTGGGCGGCGAAGTTAACAAGGGCGATATGCAGCTTATCGAGCTGTCAAAACAGATCAGCGGTTATCAGTCGCAGCTCGCTGCCATTCAATCCCAACTGGCTTCCGTAGACACAAACATGGCCGGAAAGGATGCCCATTTCACGCAAAGGTTGGCGGAATTTTCCCAGTTACACGGCGAAAAACTGGACAGCACACGGACTGAATTAAACGCTGCGGTTCAGCAGTTGCAGCGTCAATTAGGCAAGACACGCGGCGACTGGTTAATCGCCGATGCGGAATACCTGCTAAGCATAGCCAATCAGCGCCTGTATTTAATGGGCGATGTTAATACCACCCGAGAAGCGTTGGAAGCGGCGGATCAGCGCCTCAGAGAAAGCGGGGATGCCGGGGCGTTTAAAATACGCGAACAACTCGCCAGGGATATTGCGGCTATCGGCAATGTTACCGTGGCTGATATTGTCGGCATGTATGCTGCTATTCAAGTGCTACAAGATCAGGTTGATACCCTGGTCTTATTGCTGCCTTATACCGGAAAAGCCCTAACACCGCCTAAAGCAGCACAGGAACCGTCGGATAAGGATGCTCACAACCTGCTTGATTCTGCAATGGGACAACTGGAGGGCATAGTAACCATCAGGCACACCGAACATCAGATCAAGGAAATATTGACGCCGGAAGAAGCTCAGTTTGTTCGTGAGCAGTTACGCGTCAAGCTGGAAATGGTCAAAATATCTTTAGTTCAACAAAACGAGCGGCTTTATCAAACCAGTCTGGCTGACGCAAAAAAATGGCTGGAAAAAAACTTTGCCAAGAACGCCGAAACGAATAAGCTTATTGCCGAACTGGACAGGTTTATTGCAATTAAAATCCGCAGCCAGTTTCCTGACATTAGTCTGTCATTGAAAATGCTCAGGGATATTTCCAAGCTGAGACTGGAAGTCGATAAAGCCGCGTTGCAGCCTGATGAAAAAGTAAAGTCCGGTCAAACTGACAAAGCTATTGAGCCGGTAAAGCTACCCGAGACAGCGGTACCCGCTGAGACTCAGCCGACTGTTAAGGAGGGTGACGGTTCTGGCATCGGCATGGAACGGATGCGCCCACCGTTTGATACAGTGCCGGCCGCACCCTAACCTAGAGCATACCTGATGAAAAATATAATGTATTTTCTGGGTTCGCTGTTTATTGCCCTTGCTGCGGCGTTTTTTGCCAATAAATGGCTAGGCGGATTTGAAAATCCCGGCTATGTGCTGATAGGTATAGGACATTGGTCGCTGGAAACGTCGCTAATCGTTTTCGTGGTTAGCCTGATTATCGGTTTTTTTGTATTTTATCTGTTTTTCCGGTTTTTAGGCTGGTTGCTCAGATTGCCGGAGCAAGTCAAAAATCGTGGAAAAAATATCAAATTCAACCGTTCCCAGGAAGCCCTGATTGCCGGTTTAGTGGATTCTGCAGAAGGTAACTGGGAAAAAGCCGAAAAAATATTGATCAAACATGCCTCGCACAGCGGCGCACCGTTGATCCACTATTTGACCGCAGCAAGAGCTGCGCAATCCCGAGGTGCGCTGGATAAAAGGGATGAATATCTAAAGCAGGCAGCAGACCAGGCACCGGGTTCCGATGTGGCGATAGGTCTGACTCAGGCAGAATTACATTTATCGGAAAAACAGTTCAAACAGGCCCTGGAAACACTGACCCGCCTGCATACCATAGATCCGACTCATGCCAGCGTGTTAAAACTATTACATCAAGCCTATCAACAGGCCGGTGACTGGGAAGGTATCCGGAAACTGATTCCAACATTAAACACCCATAAGGTGCTGATGGAGGCTGAAATAAAACTGCTGGAGACCGAAGCCTTCAGCAAACTATTAAAACAGGCTTCAGCGCGAGGCAAAGCTACCGAAATTGAAACGCTATGGTCGGAAATTCCCGATTACATAAAAAACATGAAGGGCGTTTCGGCGATCTATTTTGCCGCGATGATTAATGCCGGTGCTGGCGCAAAGATCGAAGGCGGCTTGGCCAGAGCCTTGTCGACAACTTGGGATCAAACGTTGGTGGTATTATTTGGCAATGTTCAGTCGCTTGATGTCGCAACACAGCTTGAAACCGCTGAGCAGTGGCTGCCTATGCATCCACGGGATGCGGTTTTTCTGACTGTTTTGGGCAAGCTAAGCGTAAAATGCGGCAACAACCAAAAAGCGGAAAGTTATCTGACTAAAAGCATTTCAATAGAGCCTACCGTCCAGGCTTATCAACTATTGGGTGACTTGTTGTTTGTACAAGGTGATAAAGACAAATCCAGCGAATGCTATAAACAGGGACTGGAGTTGGCATCCAGCGAGATTGTCAGCGGGATTGACGCAATATACTGATTGGTTACAGCAAAATGACGATGCAGGCTGAGGTTCTTGGCTAATAGAGAAGCTATTTAACTATTTCATAATTAATCCAATGCAAATAAAGGCTGCAAATTTTGAAAATGAACCCACAAGCACTGCGATACCGGAATTTCATCAGTGGATTGCTGAAGCAGCCTATTACAAGGCCTTAGCCAGAAACTTTAGCCCCAATCTTAATCAGGACGACTGGTTAGCAGCAGAAAAAGACTATCAAGCAATGCTGTCTAAGCAGCAAAAAAATGGCTTGGTTAGCTTAAGATAGTCATCATAGGCCGGTTTCAATAACCACGAATTAGCCGAAATTATGCAGCGCTCCGTTGTGACGGCAATTTTTCGCCGGTATCTTTATGCGCGCAGCCGTCAGTTTATAGCCCAATGATTGATTTTAATCTGGTCGTCAGGCCAACAATGTTAGCATTTTAAAAATTCCTTTTCCTTTTCCTTATTTTGGAGCATCCATGGGCCCTCACTATCTGAATCGATTTTTCACCCCAAAATCTGTTGCTATCGTAGGGGCATCCGAACGCGAGGATAGCGTTGGCTACAGACTACTGCTTAATATGCAGGAGGCCGGCTTTAAAGGCGGGCTTTATCCGGTCAACAACAAACGCGATACTTTATTAGGCTTGAAGGCCTACCCAGACCTGAATGCCGTCCCTGAGGACCTGGATCTGGTCGTGATTGCGACGCCTGCACCCAGCGTTCCCGGCATCATTCGCCAGTGCGGCGAGATAGGCGTCACATCCGTGATTATTATCAGCGCCGGCTTCGGCGAGTTGGGGGCGGAAGGTAAGCGGCTGCAACAGGAAGTATTGGACATTGCTCATCGCTACAGTATCCGCATTATCGGCCCTAACTGTCTGGGCGTGATACGTCCCAGTGGAAAGCTTAATGCGACCTTTGGTGACGGCACAGTTAAAGACGGCAATCTGGCGCTGCTGTCCCAATCGGGGGCGGTGTGTACGGCGATTCTGGATTGGGCGAAATCCCAGGACATCGGCTTTTCAACCGTGGTCTCAATGGGAGGAGCGGCGGATATTGATTTCGGCGAAGTGCTGGATTATCTGGCAACGGACGGCAAGACCACCGGCATCTTGATGTATGTTGAAGGCATACGCGATGCGCGCCGCTTTTTAAGCGGACTTAAAGCGGCGGCTAGACTAAAGCCGGTGATCCTGATCAAATCAGGCCGGCATGAAGCAGGCTGCAAGGCAGCCATGTCACATACCGGCGCAATGGTCGGCGGCGACAATGTGTTCGATGCGGCTATTGCCCGGGCTGGTGTGGTCAGGGCTTACAATATCAATGAACTGTTTTCAGCGGCCCGGGTTTTGGCCAATAATTATGTGGTTAAGAAAGACCGTCTGGCTATTATCACCAATGCCGGAGGCCCCGGCGTGATGTGTACAGACCGTGCCGAAGATGTCGGCATACAGATGGCGGAACTGAGCCCTGCCAGTATTGTGGCGCTGGACGAAGTCTTGCCTTTGCACTGGTCACATGCCAACCCTGTCGATATTCTGGGAGATGCAACGTCTGAACGTTACCAGAAAGCCCTGGAAATCTGCCTTAAGGATAAGAATATTGACGGCATCTTGGTCATTTTGACGCCTCAGGCGATGACCAATCCGACCCAGGTTGCCGAATGCATTATTGAAGGTGCCAAAACCAGCAGAAAACCGGTGCTGGCCTCTTGGACCGGCGGTGCACGAGTACAGGAAGGGCGAAATCTTTTTGACAACAGCAAAGTGGCTCACTTTAATACACCGGAAATTGCTGTCGACGCGTTTGGCTTTCTGGCCAGTTATACCCAAAATCAAATCCTGCTGAAACAAATTCCTTCGCCTACCGATGAACTGGCGACACCTGATGTTACCGGTGCACGCTTGATTATTGAACGGGTACTTTCAGAAAACCGTCAGGTGTTAACTGCACAGGAATCCAAAGCCATACTGGCCGCCTTCCATATTCCGGTCACCCAGACCATCAAGGTTGCCAGCGCCAAGGACGCGATGATTGCGGCAGAAACACTGCGTTTTCCGGTGGTGTTAAAAATTAACATGTCCGAATTCAGCCATAAATCCGATATCGGCGGCGTACGCCTCAACATCAACAGCGTTCAGGATATTTCGCGCAACTACCTGGAAATGGAAGCTGAGATTAAACAAAAATATCCGGAAATCACTGAAGTCGGCATGACGGTTGAACCCATGTTTAAATCCCCCAGCGGTCGCGAACTGATGATAGGCGTGGTCAGAGATCCGGTATTCGGTCCTGCGATCAGCTTTGGCTTGGGCGGCACGATGGTGGAAATTTTGCAGGACAACTCAGTCGCCCTGCCACCACTGAACGCGTATATGGTTGAACAAATGATCGCCAAAACCAAAGCGGCCAAATACCTGGAGGCATTCCGCCAGTTACCGCCCGCCAATAAAAAAGCCCTGGTGGATGTGCTGCTTAATGTATCGATCATGGTCAGCGAACTGCCGGAAATCTTGGAGCTGGATATTAATCCACTGATCGTCGATGAACACGGCGTCATGGCGGTTGATGCTCGCATCAAGGCGCAAGCCTCGCATCAGCTAAGCCCTTATTCGCACATGGCGATACACCCGTATCCTCATGAATTAGTCCATCAATATCAATTAACCAACGGCGCCAATATCACAATCAGACCGATACGCCCCGAAGATGCGGGTCTGGAAAAAGATTTCGTCCATCGTTTATCCGAGCGCACCAAATATTTCCGTTTCATGCAGGCCCTGCAGGAGTTAACCCCGGAAATGGTGGTGCGCTTCACTCAAATCGATTATGACCGTGAAATGGCCTTTGTAGCGGTAACCACCGATCAAAAAATGCCGAACGAACTAGGCGTGGGTCGTTACATGGTTAACCCTGATGGTCATTCTGTTGAGTTTGCGCTGGTTGTTGCCGATGACTGCCAGTGCATGGGCATAGGGACGAGGCTGATGAAAACCTTATTGCAAACAGCCAAAGCCAAGGGCATGTCATTCTTTGAAGGCGAGGTACTGGCTGTTAACAAACCGATGCTGTCGCTGGTGACCAAGCTGGGTTTCAGTATCGAAACCATTGCTGGCGATCAGGAAGTGGTCAGGGTTGTTAAGGATTTGAGGCAGTAACTGACTTGAAATGGCTTTTATAGAGTACTGAATTGATTAAACGACATGACAGCTACACATTTAATCCGTGGCAACTTGGAGTGCAGGCTTCGCCTGCAAGCGGGCGAAGCCTGCACTCGTGTGCCCAGCATGGGCTAAAACTTGTTATCTGAAAGGAGATAACCGGAAGTAGTAACGACAACCGTAGCGAAACCGCAAGGGGAAAACCGCGAGGTCAGCCTGAAAGAAGCGGATAGCAAATGC
>CANNNN010000027.1 GCA_947506075.1 Methylococcaceae bacterium | reverse complement strand
TCATTATCTTGGCTGTTGTTGGTGTCAGTTTCAGTTAGGGTTTTGGTATCGTTATCCTGATTGTAACTAGCCTTGACATCATTATCTTGACTGTTGTTGGTGTCAGTTTTGGTTGTAGTATCACTAATAGCACCAATTGTAGAAGTACCCCCTTCACTAATTGATGAGTTTCCTTGACCTTTAGCAGCAGAATCAACACTTGCAGATTGACTGTCAACTACTTCAGTCGCAGTATTGGTAGGGTTCGCCCATGCATTTGAAGCAGCGCCCAATGCAAGAAGAATACTTGCAGCTAATATTTTTTTATTAAATTGTTTCATTGTCTTTACTCCATGAATATATTCAGAACATCAGATGTTTTTTAATAAATACACCTGACGAAGTTAAGATACCCATGTAACTCACTGTTTCGATGAGTTAGCGGCTATCTGAACTATAGTATCCTTAAATACACCTTAAATTTCCATAGCGACAAAATCAATTTAATATTAAAAATCAACAAGATACGCATAAATACGTAGTTTATATTAAATGGGTTTGTTGTGACTTATTGCGGGTTTCAGAGGTGTCTGATCATGGCTGCAAATCCTGAGCGGCTTTGCACTCTTTGCACTTTTGGTAGGCATCAATGAGCGACCATCACTGGCCGCCCATCGAAGCTTTACTGCGGGTTGAATGTGAAGGAACGAATACCTTCGCTGTTACAATTCAAATTCCTCCGGATCAATACCCAATTCGTTGGCTATTCTAACGGCCACCTTTTTTTCAGTATCGTCAAAATTACCATCCGACGAGGCAATGCCGATAATCATTCGAATCAACAAGCGCGCGGCCTGGGCGTTTGATTTCATCTTGCCCAAGGCTTCGTATGCTTTAGCCTCGCCTATGTCCTTGTCGAATTCAAGCTGGCCGACAAAGTCCTGAAAAGCCTTGATCACATCACTGGTGGTGAAGATCGACAGCGCATCATGGCTTTCGATAAATTTGATCATTTTTTGTTTTTCTTCCGAACTGACGCTACCATCGGCCATAGCGATCAAGGCTGAGCCAGCCATCGCTGCATTCAGAAAATCCTTGTTCTTAAACTTTAACGCCTCTGTTTTTAACTCACTGGCTTTGCTTTTTAATTGACTTAGAAAATTATCGAAACTCATGGTGCTCTCCTGATGTTTAAGTGGATGATAGTGAATTTAGTTTAACTGTCCGCGATTAAACAGACAATTCAGTATACGCCTGCAAACCAAGTGACTCCCTGTCACCGTAATATCGGTGTCTATCCATAATAGTCTGACCCCATTGCTGGTGCGTCGCGACTTCGCACATCGCATCGTGCATCCTGAATACCGCCGGTGTCGAACTCTGATTTAAGCTCTGCGCCATTTCATAATCCGCTCTTTCGACGCTGTACATCGCTTCAATCGGCGAAACCTGAGTCGGGTGTATGGCGGTTTTACCGATCAAGCCATGCGCCAAATCAAGCCGTATCTCTTTTTGCAGGGTGAGGGGGTCCTCCAGATATTCAAACACCGGTGCCGACAACGAGAAACCGTAGGGCTTAAATGTCGAAACCAATTGCGCTATCAGGTGACCCAGCGGCGTTTCATACACAGTCATAGCCCTGGGCCGTCTGATGCCCAAAATATTCAGCAAATCGTTGCCGCCTATCCGTAGCATTAAGATTTGTTCAAACACGCCATCCTGCATCAAACCCTGCCGCAAGTCACGCATTGCGCCGACATCAAACACATCTCTGGTTTCCAGCGTCGGCATGACCTTGAAGTGGGTACCTTGCAATTGATCGAAATAAGCGTGAAACACACTTTCATTAAATTTCGGCAACACAAAGCCATCGATTTTTTCAATCTCGGGCAATGCCAGCAGCCGCGCCAGAATCTCAGGATTTCTGGCGCGGATAAAACGAAAGCGCTGCGGCGTGTGCCTAAATCCCTGCAAGCATAGCCCCAAATGACGCAAACTGCTGTCTACGTCATGATGAGATACGGCATCTTCAGTACAGAAGATCATCGAACGCAAGGCTGGCAGTTTTTCGCCATTCGCGCAATCCATCAGGTCTAGGCGATGCGCCGGCATATACAGTGACGCCCCTAAACACCAGGGTGAAAAAACTTTCGGTGCTGTATTCATAAGTGCATCTCTTTGATTAACGCCACCGCTTTATACGGCAGGTCGGGGAAAACTTCGATAGCAATTGATCGGGATTCGGCCAGGTAACGCAAATGCCGGGTTGATGCACAATCCAAATCCTGCAACAGCAACAGCCGTGCTTCGCGGCGCAGCAAAACCCGTGTTGCCTCACCGATGCCGGGTTTAACGTAATTATACTGGCTAATACCGTAACACTCGCTAATCCAGTGTAATAGCGCCTGGGAAATGCCTTGTAATTGTAACCGGTCATAGGAACCGATGGCTAATCCATCCTGATTTTCTTGCCATATAGACTCAACAGCAATCAGCATCCTATCTATGAAATAACGAGATAAATCGTGTTGTTCAAATTCCCGATAATAAACGCAAGCATGAAAATCGGAAGGTTCGGCTGACGCCGGATCATACACCGAACGGCTGACCAAACCCGATACGGTGGAGTTCAATATACACGAGGGTATCAAATAATCCTCGGAAGTTGCGGCATATGTCGCGCTGCCTGATAAATCGGCTAACACATACAACTCGGCAGCAATAGTCACAGCATCGCTGACTGCAAAATCCTGTAGGCTGGTCGCCAACTGTCGCGCAATAACACCCTTGCCGGTCCATCCATCGACAAAAACCAGCGATTCGGGCTGATGGTTTTGCAAAATATGGCGCAAGGCATTTTGGTCTATGCCGACATCCCGCAATATGGAAATCGAATAATGATGAACCTGGGTGTTGAAATAGCGTTTGAGTACATGCTTAAGCAGCACGCCGACCGGCGTTCCGGCGCGGGCCAGCGAAACCAGGGTAATGCCCTGCGGACGAGTTGCCAGAATGCGCTGCGCCAGGATGAGTAGATGCTGGGCCATCCGTTGCCGGTTTAAGTCCATCGCCTGATAAAATAGCGACAGATAATGCTCAGGTGGCAAGGATTCGTGCGTCAACAGCTGGGAATAATGTTTTTTCCCGGATTGAATCAGGGCTTCCTTAAGCTGGATAGGCGTGTCCTGCAGCGTTATCGGTTTTAGCAGGAATTGCACATCGTCTGCGGTGTAACTGCCAGAGAAAGGATCGCTCATTTAACTTGTTTCGGCAAAGGCCAGCGTAGCATACAACTGGGTGTTTTTAGGGATTAACGCGTAATCGCACAAAGCCATAAACGGCGCATCGGTCTTGCTGTCGCCAGCGCCAAAGGTCAAGACTTCGGGATGCTGCTGCTTGTAGATGTCCAGTAGATAACTGACCGCGCTTTCCTTGTTTATGATTTTCGGTAATAAGGCGAGGTTATTGCCGTTTATGTGCCAATATAAACTGCCGTCGACGACATGCGGATGCGGTTTGATCAGTTGATCCAGCAGCGTTTTCAAGATCATCTCTGTGCCATCCGTGTGTTTGATCACGCCATACCAGGTAATGCCAAAATCGTTGACCAGTCGGGGTTTAAAACCGGGGTGGCGTTGCGCATAAAGCTCAACGTCGGCCCAGACATCCAGCAATTTTTGCTGATACTCCGGCAAGCTTTGCATAATCCTGTCCATCCACACCGGGTCAACCTTGCGCTGTTTATCCAGAATCACCGCGCCGTGATTTAACACCACTTCTTCCTGAAATGGCAGGTTGACGCGTTCAAAGGCGTGCACATCGCGCGCCGTCACCGGCACTATCCTGAAACCTTTGGACAGCCAGTGCCACAGCCATTGCTGCTTATGCGTCGCGAAGGAATTGGCGGTGCCGTCGGGCAATACAGCCCGAACCTGCAAGGCATGATCATTGACACCGGGAACGCATTTTCTTAAGGTCTGGAATAGCGTGTCATCAAGGTCTAAAAAAATGTAACTTTGCATGGGTAGTGCTATCCGGTAGTAGTTCAAATCTTGCGCTAATGGCTTGCCATTGATACAGAAGTTCATGCAATGCCGCACACAGCGGCGTTTCATGGCAAAGAATTATGTCCCGGTAATCATCCGGATTCAGGTTGTAAATAAAATTGGGAATGCCATCGTCATAGTTGTCTTGAAATGCGCAGACCCGGGCAATATCGTTGCCTTGATGGATAGGCGAGCGCGTGGTGCTTTGGACCTTGACCTTGAATCCCTGGCTTTCCAATTCACGCCCCAGCAAATAGGCGGGAGCGTTGCATTCGCCGGTGCCTAACACCAGAATCGGGCGAACTTTATCCCGGCTGAAGCCGCTGTTACATAATTGCTCGAGCACATCGTTTTCCAGGCTGATCGGCGCATCCAAGCCTAAGCGCCCCGGCCAGGCTAACAGCGTCTTTTTGCAATCACCATTGCCCGAAACATTGACGGTGATGCTGTCTAACGCGGTGTTCAGGCCGTCCTCAAAACGCAATAGACCCTGCCTGAAACACACCCAGTCCACGTCTACACCGGCTTGCTCTTCCAAAGCGGCTCTATGCTCAGGATGGGCAAAGTTGACCAGACTGACGATAAATACTTTTTCAAGATTAGGATTAACGGCTTTGTAGGCCTTGATCAAACGCAAAAAAGTAAGCCCGGTACTGATTTCATCGTCGATCAGGACCAGGGTTTTAGCGGTTAAAAACCGTTCGCGATGTTTCATCTGTTCAGGATAATACAAAAAGAAGTCAGTCGCATGACTGTGGGCTTCTTCAAACTCAAGCCGTGCTAGGCCGTCCAGATGATAGCGGGTAGTCTGGATAAACAGAGCCTGCTCCGCGCCTTCATTACAGGCCGCTTCAAATACGCCGTAACCCAGGCCGGTTGCGGTTTCCGCCATGCCTATCCACACTGAACCGGCGCCAACGCCGCACTTTAACACTGCTCTGGCCAGAGTGCGATAAGACCAGCTCATGACTTTGGGCGAGACCGGATAATGTTTGCCCAAGACCTTGCTGACCAACAAAAACTTGCGCTTACTGCTCACTCTGGCTGCAAATCCCAGCAAGCGATTAAGTGGAATAGTTCCGGGTTCCAGATCGAGCAGCAGAGTTCCGGTGTCTAATTTTATGCTTAGTGTTTTAGGCATATCTGGCTTCAAGTTCTGGTCCCCATGCTGCCTTGAGCATGGCTTAGATTAGCAATACTGTTATTCATTTTCATCTTATCGTATACGCCCTGGGTAGGGGCTATCCAGACCATACCGGGGCCAGTAAAGGTTTGCAATAAACCTTCGCCGCTGGTCACCGATTGAAACAGGGATTTTCCCGATTTCTCTGCATGAAAGCTGACGTTGGCGGTTCTTACAAATGCAAAATTGCCATCGACAGACAATTTTTCTCCGGCGGCCAAATCATAGGTCAGCAGCTCGGAAACCGGCACCGGTGAGTTCAGTACCACGATGCCCGTACCTTTTACCTGGGTCTGAAAAAAACCCTCGCCGCCAAACAACGCGCTGGAGACATTCTGCTGGATTTTTGCGCTAACTTCTAAACCGGCTGACGCGCAATGAAACGCTCTTTTATCCAGGATCAGCGCATCCTTGTCGATATTGAACAACATATAATGACCGAAACTAGGCTCCAGATAAATCTCGCCGGAACCTTTAATCCGCGATTGAAACAAGGTCTCTCCGGTCATAAACTTACGCATTAAACCTTTGGCAATACCTCCCTGGACACCCGACTCCAGTTGCAGTGTACCTTTCATAAAATACAAGGCGCCCGGCTCGATCAACAGTTCGCTTTTATCCAATGTCACCCGCAGCATTTTTAAATGGATATCGGCCTGATTGGCGAAAAATACCTTTTCTGCGACCTCCAGATCATCGGAGCCTTTCAGGTTTTTGTACTGAACCACCTCAAATACCGCACCCGCAATGGTTTCGCTTTCTACTAGTTCAAAAGGATAATTGTTAGTCATGATTATTGCTCTATGCTCACAACGCTTCCTGCATCGCCACCGGCGTATTAATCTCTGTTACCTTAAGCCCATAACGAATAGTCGGCTGTTTGAAGGCTTCGCCCTTAATACTCCGCAATGCGATCTGAGCCAGGTTGGCGCCGGATAAACAGGCCATGCCGAAACCGCCCGAAGGTCTAGGATTGATTTCCAGTAAACGTACGCCATGCACACCTTCCTTGAACTGGATATTGAACAAACCGTTGAGCCGGTAATGCTCGGTTAACCGGTTCACCATGATAGCTATCCCAGCATGATTGTCGATGGTTTGTCCGCCGCCTGGTAATTGGGATTTTTTGCGTTGCACCGCGCACAGCAATTCGCCGTGTCGCCCGGCGCAATCGACGCTCCATTCGGGACCGCCCAGATGCTCCATGACCAACAAGGTCGCAAACTCCGGCGTATTGATCATGCCTTCACGCAGCTCTTGCAGCGGAATCTGATATTCAACGCCGTTAAGCAATTGGCTGATGCTGTCGCGCTGAGTATCCAAAACCCGAAAACCCAGGCCGAACACTGAAACCGCCGGTTTCACGCACAGTGTAAGATGCTTAACCGATAACTTCGCAACCGCGTTATCAAAGCCGTCACGATTGTTAACGGCGATAAAGTCCATGGTTTGCGCAACATCGGCAGTCAACGCAGTATAAAAATCCGCCTTGTCATGCAATAAGCTCAGTGTGTCGAAATCCGCAACCGACAGCACCTGCACACCGATCGCCTGAAACAAAAAATGATGCTTGGCAATCAGGGTCGCTGCCTTGCCTGGCCAAAATAGCTGGATATTGCGCTGCCTACAAAAAGCTACGCACCATTCCAGATATTCCTGTTCATTCAGATCAGCCGGTTCAAGATAGCTTTCATCCGCCGCCAGAAAGGCGGCGGCATGAGCATGGGTATGCGTACAAATCAGGGTTATTTCGCCAGCTGGAACCGACTGGCGGAGATTTCTAAAGACTGCGTGGATAGTCGAAAATGTAAGATTAAACCAAATCCTCATTGAGGCCTACAAATGAATGATAATTTGCGGCAACAAAGCCTCGATGGTTCGGCCAACGCCATTTTCGCCTATCGCATGCATTTTCCATTCGCCATTATGACGGTACAGTTTCGCCATGATTTGCGCGGTGTGCGAACCTTGCGAGCTCAAGGTATATCGGGCGATTTCGTTATTATTACTGCTATCGACTATACGGCAATAGGCATTTTCGACTTCATCGAAAGTCTGACCGGAAAAGGAATTAACGGTAAACACCAACGATTTAACATTTTCAGGCACTTTACTTAGGTCGACTTTGATTTGTTCGTCATCGCCGTCACCGGCACCTGAACGATTGTCGCCGGTATGCACTATGCTGCCGTCACGGCTTTTCAGCTGACCAAAATAAATGGTGTCGACAACCTTGTTTTGCTCGTTAAACAACACGCAGGAAGCGTCCAAATCGATGGCATCGGTTTTTCCGCCGCCGAACATGCCTTTCAACATACTGACTTTGGCCTGCTTCGCGTCCCAGCCCAGACCCATGACGATCTGACTCAATGCACCGCCGGACTCTTTGGACAAGGAAATTTTTTGTCCTTTTTGTAAATTAATAGCCATCTAGATAACCTCAATAAATGTTTTTTGTAGGAAGGGTAACTCGCATTACCTAAACCGCCACAGATTCGCAAATTGCTAGACCCCTGTA
This sequence comes from Methylococcaceae bacterium, assembly GCA_947506075.1. Taxonomy (GTDB): domain Bacteria; phylum Pseudomonadota; class Gammaproteobacteria; order Methylococcales; family Methylomonadaceae; genus Methylobacter_A. The sequence continues at coordinate 5,706 of CANNNN010000027.1, read as the reverse complement.
GCTTTCAGCAAGGGTAAGCACAAGCTAGTCTGAACGCTCAGCAGAAACTTGATTACGTCTGTGAATCTGTGGCAACAGTAGTTTTTTACAAGTTAGCTTTAAACATTAACCCCAAAAGAAGCGGCTAAAGGTCCAAGTCCACCGGTAAATCCCTGGCCGACGGCTTTAAACTTCCACTCGGCGCCAACCCTGTAGATTTCGCCGAAAATCATTGCCGTCTCAACTGAAGCATCTTCGCTCAAATCGTAACGGGCAATTTCTGCTCCGCCGTCTTCATTGCAGATACGGATATAGGCATGATTGACTTGACCGAAATTCTGCTTGCGCGCGTCGGCGTCATGAATCGTCACAGCAAAGGCAATTTTGTCCAGATCGGCCGGCACTTTGGATAATTCAACCTTGACCACTTCATCATCGCCATCGCCGGCGCCTGTGGTGTTGTCGCCCTGATGCTGAACGGCGCCATCGCCAACCACTTTATTGTTGTAAAAGCAAAAGTCGCCATCTGAACGCACTTTACCGTCCAGTTTGACCAGAAAAGCACTGGCGTCTAAATCGAACGCCGCACCATCGGTTGCACGGGCATCCCAGCCTAAGCCTACGATGATTTTGTTTAAGCCCGGGGCTTCTTTGCTCAGATTAACATTGCCGCCTTTGGTAAGTGATACTGCCATGATTCTCTCCTGATTATTATTAATGTGGGTACTGCTAGATAGTAATGCCGTATTGACGCGCCAAAGCAGCCAGTCCGCCGGAATAGCCCTGACCGACCGCTTTAAACTTCCATTCGGCGCCGTGTTTGTATATTTCCCCGAAAACCATCGCGGTTTCTATCGAGGCGTCTTCACTTAAGTCATAGCGTGCGACTTCGCTGCCCGAGTCTTTATTAAGCACTCGAACATAAGCATGCGAGACTTGACCAAAATTTTGTTTACGTGCATCAGCGTCGTGTATGGTCACGGTAAACACTACGCGTTGAATATCAGCCGGTACTTTATCGAGTAATACAATGACCGATTCATCGTCGCCATCTCCGGCACCGGTACGGTTATCGCCGGTATGTTCAATTGATCCGCAAATGGATTTGGTCTGGTTGTAGAAAATAAAGTCACTGTCGGATCTGACCTTACCGTCTTCTTTGACCATAAAAGCACTGGCATCCAGGTCGAAATCAGCGCCATCGGTGGGTCTTGCATCCCAGCCAAGACCTACAATCAGGTTTTTGAGGGTCGGGTCAGTCTTGGACAGGCTGATATTGCCGCCTTTAGTCAGTGAAACAGCCATAAATCAATCTCCTGGTATCAGTACAGTGGTTTGGGACAAGCGAGCAGCGTCTTTTCTATCGACTTATGCTTAGGCCAAAAACCATTAAAAGTCTGCCGCTCAATTACTTAGCGCACCCACCCACACACTTCCAGAATACGTCAATCGGTGCTGGCCGCCATGATAACCGCTAACAAACCGCTTGCATAGGGAGAGGCTTAGTTGATTGCTGTGTTTATCCTTGGCTCAACTGAGTTTTCTAAAATTATTTTTCCTTACAACAACGCCTTGATCTCGGGCACACAGGAACCACAGTTGGTCCCGGCCTTAAGGCAACGGCCAACTTCCTGATGGGTTTTGAGACCTTGTTCCCTGATCGCTGCAAGTATGGTTTTTTCGCCGACATTAAAGCAGGCACAAACGATAGCGCCGACATCGGCGACACCTACGGGCGGCTTGCCGGTCAATAACGCGATGCGTTCGGTTTTTTCCAATTCCGCTTTTACAAATAACGAGCTTAACCAGCTGCGTTCAGGGAGCGCAGACCCGGCGGCAATAAAAACCACGCTTTCCAGCTGATTGTTGACGATACGCGCGGCCCGGTAATTGCCTCTGGCTGTATCCTGATATTCCTGCCATTGGGCTATTCCGCCGGCGCTATCGCAGAGATTTTGTTGCGCCCAGTCCTGCCAGCGCTCAGCTAATGCGGAACCTGCCAGTTCATAACGATAAAACTGCTCGCCTTTGATTTTGACCCAATAATCCGGCGCGGTGATGTTCAATTCCCGACGGGACAATATAAAGCCTTGCCAGGCGGGTTGATAAGCACTAATACGCACCGGCGTGTGTTTGCTTTCCGGTTGATTGGATATCGGATCAACGACCGGATTGACTAACGCACCCATGCGTCCCTGGCTGGCGTATTGCTCGGTCCAGTGCATAGGGACAAACAGACTGCCCGGCAGCTGACTGTCGGTAAGCTGCACCCTGGCGATCATAGCTCCCCAGCGGCTTTTCAGTCTCACCAGCGAGTTTGCCGCCACGGCGTAACGCTCGGCATCGACCGGATGCACCTCGACAAATGGCTCGACTTTGTGCTGATTCAACTTCGCCGCCAGCGCGGTGCGGGTCATCGTATGCCACTGGTCGCGCAAACGGCCGGTATTTAAAATCAGCGGATAAGTCTGATCCGGCGCATTGACCGGAGGGCGTGGTGTGACCGCAATAAACTGGGCTTTGCCCGAGGCCGTAAAAAACCGCCCGTCCTCAAACAATCTTGCCCGACCCTGCGGATAGGCGGAGTTAACCGGCCACTGGATCGGCTGCAAGCGCTGATAGTCCTGCTCGGTGATGCACGAAAATGCCGATATATCAAAGTCGCGCGAGCCATTATTTTCAAATCCGGACAATGCAGCGTGTTCGCGAAAAATCTCCGCCGGACTTTGATAATGAAATTCCTGCTCAAAACCCATGCGCCGCGCGACCTGGGTGATTATCCACCAGTCCGGCTTGGCGCTGCCCGACGCGTTAAATAAGGCTCGCTGCCGTGAAATGCGCCGCTCGGAATTGGTCACCGTGCCGTCTTTTTCGCTCCAGCCTTGCGCCGGCAACAGCACATGCGCCAACTGTGTGGTATCGGTGTCTTTGATGCAATCGGACACCACCACAAATTCGCAGCCCTGCAAGGCGAGTTTGACTTTATCCGCATCTGGCATGCTAACGACCGGGTTGGTGCCGATAATCCATACGGCTTTGACCTTTCCGTCGTGGATCGCATCGAATAGCTCCACGGCCGGATAGCCCGGTTGCTGGGCAATGTTTGAGGCATGCCAAAATCGCGCGACCCGAGCTGTATCGTCGGCGCTGGAAAAATCCATGTGCGCAGCCAGTTGATGCGACAAGCCGCCGACTTCACGCCCGCCCATCGCATTGGGCTGTCCGGTCAGCGAAAAAGGTCCGCAGCCCGGCTTGCCGATGCTGCCGGTCGCCAGATGGCAGTTGATGATCGCGTTGACCTTGTCGGTACCGGAGGACGATTGATTTATACCCTGACTGTACAGACTCATAACCTTTTTATGCCTAGCAAACCAGCCATAAAATTGCTGCACAGCAGCTTCATTAAGCCCGCAATCGTCTGCAACCTGCTCTGTCTCAATACCGGCCGTCTGCAACGTATCAGCAAAGCCTTCGGTATGCGCTTCGATATAAGCTAAATCCAGCGCGTTTTGTTCGCTCAAGTATTGCAGCAAACCGTTAAACAAGCTCGCATCGCTGCCGCTGGCCAGCGGCAAATGCAAATCGGCAATATCGCAACTGGCGGTGCGGCGCGGATCGATTACGACAATTTTTAACGCAGGATTAACTTCCTTGGCCGCGCGTATCCGCTGAAAACTGACCGGATGACACCAGGCTGCATTCGAGCCTATCAATACGATCATTTCAGCCTGTTCGAAATCGTCATAACAGCCCGGCACGCTATCGGAACCGAAGGCGCGCTTATGCCCGGCCACCGACGAGGACATGCACAAGCGGCTGTTGGTATCCATATTGCCGCTGCCAATAAAGCCTTTCATCAGCTTGTTCGCGACATAATAATCTTCGGTCAATAATTGACCCGAGCCATAGATCGCTAACGCATCGGCGCCGTGTTCTTCAATAATGCGCATAAAGGAATCGGCCACCAGATCCAGGGCTTCCGTCCAGCTGGTTTCTCGTCCGTATACGGTTGGCTGCAACAACCGGCCTTTCAGTTCAACGGTTTCGCCCAGCGCCGAACCTTTGGAACATAGCCGTCCGAAATTAGCCGGATGCGTGCTGTCGCCGCTGATTTTAACGCGATGTTGCGTCTTTTCGACTTTCGCGCTGATGCCGCAGCCTACGCCGCAATAGGGGCAAGTGGTTTGTATCGTTTTAGTCATTAGAAATCAGTGATGCGCTGGTTCCCAAACTCCAGCTTGGGAACCCAGAGTGCAAAGCTCTAGCTTCGCGACACAGGAAGCTAGAGCTTCCAAAACTAAATTCCCAAGCTGGAGCTTGGGAACTAGCCCCCTACATAAGCTTTACCAAAAATCAGCATATCTCTTAAGTCCGAAATATTTTCTTCCTTTTCCAACAATTGCTGATACCAGCTGCCATCGGCCGTATCGCCATACAATACCGCGCCGATCAGCTTGTCAGACTTAATGACCAGTTTCTTGTAAATACCGCTAGCGGGATCGGTAAAACAGATACGTTCAGCATGCTCATCGCCCTGAAAATCGCCGACCGAAAACAGGTTGATGCCAGTGACCTTGAGCTTGGTTGCAGTCGGTAAGGTGACATATTCGGCCGCGCCATGAGCACTGAGATGATTGGCACAAACCATGGCCTGCTCAAATAGCGGGGCGACCAGGCCAAAGGTATCGCCCCTGTGCTGGATGCATTCACCTACCGCGTAAATGCTGGGATCGTAACTTTGCAAGGTATCATTAACGACGATACCACGCTCGCAATAAAGCCCGGCTTCCTGGGCCAGCGCCATGTTGGGCCGTACACCAATTGCCATGATAAACAGATCGCAATCGAGTTGACTGCCATCCTCGAAACAGACGGCGGTGATATGCCCCTGCTGATCACCTGTTAATTGCTTGAGTTTTGCACTCATCCTAAATTTCAGACCGCGTTTTTCCAGCTCCGTTTGCAGCATTTTTCCTGCGGGCTTATCCATTTGCCGGTTCAGCAAGACCTCATTATTATGAATAACGGTCACGTCCATGCCTCTTAAAACCAGACCGTTAGCGGCTTCCAGCCCCAACAATCCGCCGCCCAACACCACTGCTTTTTTATGGCTACGACTGTAGCCAAGCATTTTATTGACATCGAATATGTCCCGGAAACTGATCACGCCCTCCAGGTTATTACCGGGAACATCCGGTATAACAGCTTTGGAACCGGTCGCGATCAGCAGTCGGTCATAGCTCGCAACCGTGCCGTCTTGCGCATAGACATCCCTTTTTTTTCGATCTATGCAGACCACGGTTTTAGCCTCGCCCGCATGCAGTGTAATACCGTTATCGATATACCACTGACGGTCATTGATCACAATATCCTCGATGGTTTTCTCGCCGCACAGCACCGACGACAGCATGATACGGTTATAGTTTCCGTAAGGTTCAGCACCGAAGACGGTAATGCGGTATTTATCCGGCGCGGCAGTTAGCAGTTCCTCTACGGTACGCATACCTGCCATGCCATTGCCGATCACGACCAAGCGTTTTTTCATCGGGTGTTCCAAAATATAAATAACGAGTTTCTTTCAACTGAAGTTTCCCAGTTTTTCAGGAGCAAGAAATTTAGAACGCGAAAAAAAATAGTGAAAAAATTTCGAAAATTTTTTGCCACTCTTAATGCGTGTTAATTAATCCTTATGTAACTCGATTATTCTTTATAAACAACAACTTATTA
>CANNNN010000026.1 GCA_947506075.1 Methylococcaceae bacterium | reverse complement strand
CTCGATATTTTGAGGCTTCAATTTGGCGGCTACCAACTTTAGACGGGACAAGCAAAAAGGCTTAACCGTCAATAGGCTTAAGTTAATCATAAAACATCAAAAGAGACCGTTCGCTGAGCGGAGTCGAAGCGATGCGAGTTGTCCGCTTCGACTCCGCTCAGCGAACGGTTTAACCTTAAACTGTCCCGCCTTAGTTGGTAGCCAATTTGGCGAAGTTTTGTGCATTCGACTTGTCCTCGGACAGGGTAATGTCGGGCAACCATAAAGAAGTCGCCAGTAAACACTGTTTTAATGCTCCAGATGTACATTGATTTAAAAAGCCGGGATAATCCCCAGCCTTCAATACCATCAAATAGCTATGAACTTCAAATTACTCAATACCGACGGTCATGCGCGGCGTGGTCAGCTTACCTTTGCTCGAGGCGTCGTGGAAACGCCGATTTTTATGCCGGTCGGTACCTATGGCACGGTTAAATCACTGACCCCCGATGAGCTGACCGGTATCGGCGCGCAAATTATTCTGGGCAATACCTTTCATTTAATGCTGCGTCCCGGCACCGAGGTGGTCAAGGCGCACGGCGACCTGCATGATTTCATGCATTGGGACAAGCCGATCCTGACCGATTCCGGCGGCTTTCAGGTGTTCAGTCTGGGCGCCTTAAGAAAAATCACCGAAAAAGGCGTGACTTTCAAATCGCCGATCAACGGCAGTGCCATTTTTATGGGGCCGGAAGAATCGATGCGGGTGCAGCGTGATTTGGGTTCGGACATCGTGATGATCTTCGATGAATGTACGCCGTATCCTGCGACGGTACATGAGGCGGCCGACTCGATGCGCTTATCGCTGCGTTGGGCGGCGCGAAGTAAGGCGGCACACGAGGGTAATGCCTCGGCTTTATTCGGCATCGTGCAGGGCGGCATGTTTGAGCATCTGCGCGAGGAGTCGATAGCCGGTCTGGTGGACATTGGTTTTGACGGTTATGCGATTGGCGGCTTGTCGGTCGGGGAACCCAAAGAAGAAATGATGGCAACGCTGGATGTCGTGCATGGCAAGATGCCGGTCGATAAACCACGTTATTTAATGGGGGTCGGTACGCCGGAAGATTTGGTGGAGGCGGTCAGGCGCGGTATCGATATGTTCGATTGTGTGATGCCGACCCGCAATGCGCGTAACGGTCACCTGTTTACCACCTTCGGCGTGGTAAAAATCAGGAACAGTCAATATGAGTTCGATACCGGCCCGCTGGACGACGCCTGCGCTTGTTATACCTGCCGGAATTATTCGAGGGCCTATTTACGGCATCTGGATAAATGCAAGGAAATGCTGGGTTCTAGGCTCAATACCATACATAACCTGTATTATTACCTGGAGCTGATGCAGGGTTTGCGCGATGCGATCGCAAAGCAGGAACTGGACATCTTTGTCAGGCAATTCTATCAACAACGAGGAAAAGCCGTTCCGACTGTGGCATAATGGCAAAATTTTTTTAATCACCTGTTTTTTTTAATAATAAATACCGAGGATAACCATGAGTTTTTTTATTTCTGATGCTGTAGCCGCAGCTGCTCCCGCCGCCCAATCACCCGGCATTGAAGGTATGTTGTTTCCGTTGGGCATACTGGTATTTTTTTACTTTTTGTTTTTGCGTCCGCAATCCAAACGCACCAAAGAAAAAAAGGAAATGATCGCTGCGATGACTAAAGGTGCTGAAGTAGTTACTTCGGGTGGGATTTTGGGCAAGATCGTTGATATGGATGATAATTTCGTCAAGGTTGAAATCTGCGACAATACTTTTATTCAAGTACAGCGTCATAGCATTGAAAGCATGATGCCTAAAGGAACTTATAAAGCGATAACTAAAAAACCAGTTAAAGCTTAATGTCATAGCGCGTAGAAATGCTAGCTATAGCGCCTGAATGGGTGTGGGCAGTATTTCTACTACATCGTTGAATTGTTGGAATAACACATGCAAAATCATTTCCCACTTTGGAAAAATCTATTGGTCCTGATTGTTTTTGCGGTCGGGATTATTTACGCGTTGCCGAATTTATATGGTGACGACCCTTCTGTTCAGGTGTCCTCGACACACCCTGCCAAGCTTGCGCAGGAACAGGCAAATAAGATCGAGTCTGAAATCACATCTGCCGGATTTAAGGTAAAGACGTTTGAGTTTAAAGACGGCCTGGTTTTGGCCCGGTTTAATAGCGCCGACGATCAGCTTAAAGCGGCGGATTTGCTCAGGGATAAAATGGGTGACGATTATAACGTCGCGTTAAACCTGGCGCCTACCACACCCACTTGGTTGAGGTCTTTGGGTGCGGAAGCGATGTATCTGGGTCTGGATTTGCGCGGCGGGGTACATTTTCTGCTGGAAGTGGATATGGATGCGGCCGTTAAACAGGCCGAAGAACGTTATAACGATGATGTGCGCTTAGCGTTAAGAGGCGAAAAAATCCGTTATCAATCGGTTTCCAAAGATAACGGCTACATTAAGATTAAGCTGAATTCTGCGGATGATAAGCCTGCGCTGATGACGTTGCTGGGTAAGGATTTCCGGGTTCTGGATGTCACCGAACCTGCAGAACAGGATCAGGTCTGGTTGAAGCTGTCTGAAAAAGAAGAGCGTGAGATTAGAAAATTTGCTGTCGCGCAAAACATGACCACCTTGCGTAATCGCGTCAACGAATTAGGGGTTGCAGAGCCTGTGATTCAGCAACAAGGTGAAAACCGCATCGTGATTCAGTTGCCCGGCGTGCAGGATACGACCCGCGCCAAGGAAATTCTGGGTACTACGGCGACGTTGGAATATCGTCTGGTTGATGTGGAACACGACGTGCAACAAGCGGTCGCTGGTCATGTGCCTGTCGGCAGTCGCTTGTATACCGAACGTAACGGCAACCCTATCCTGCTGGATAGACGGATTATTGTTACCGGCGATCAGATTGTTGATTCATCTTCTGGTCAGGATCAGGACGGCAGACCTTCGGTGAATATTTCCTTGAACGGAGTCGGCGCCACAAAAATGGGTAAACTGACCCAGGCAAATATTGGCAAGCCTATGGCCGTCGTATTCATCGAATATAAGACAGAAACCAAGCTGGTCAACGGCCAAAAAGTCCGTCATAAAGAGAAAGTCGAAAAAGTTATCAATGTCGCGACTATCCAAGGTGTTTTCAGTCACCGCTTTCAGACCACTGGCTTGGACAGTCCTCAGGAGGCGCGAACCCTGTCATTACTGTTAAGGGCAGGAGCACTGGCAGCACCGGTTGAGATTGTTGAAGAACGCACCGTGGGTCCCAGCTTAGGCCAGGATAATATCGATAAGGGTATCTTGTCTTTTGTGGTCGGCTTTGCCTTGGTCGTGTTGTTCATGGCAGTTTATTACAAGTTATTCGGCATGATAGCCAACTTTGCGCTGGCGTTTAACGTGGTTATCGTTGTTGCCATTTTGTCGATGTTGCAGGCCACGCTGACCTTGCCGGGTATTGCCGGTATCATCCTGACCGTGGGTATGTCGGTCGATGCAAACGTGTTAATTTTTGAGCGTATCAAGGAAGAGCTCAGGAATGGCGTTACGCCGCAATCAGCTATCTTTGCCGGCTACGACAAAGCCTTCGGCACTATTCTGGATTCGCATTTTACCAATCTGGTGGTTGCCGTGGTCTTGTTTGCTTATGGCACAGGCTCTGTTAAAGGTTTTGCGGTGACCCTGATTATCGGGATTTTGTCGTCGATGTTTACCGCAATTACCGGTACGCGGATGGTGATTAACTGGGTATACGGTAACCGCCGGGTTGAGAAATTATCCATTTAGGTAATTCCCAATATTGAATCCACAGAAAGAATTGTCCACGAAAGACACGAAAAGCACGACGCTTTCGGTTTTTTTGTGATTTTCGTGGACACTGTTTTTTCTCGGGAATCACCTGAGTACTTTTTATATAGAAGATTAAACTATGAAGACAACAAATATAAATTTTATAGGTAACCGCAACATAGCGCTGATATTTTCCGGCGTGTTGATGATCATCGCGATGGGGTCGCTGGCGGTACGCGGCTTGCAAATGGGTATAGATTTTACCGGTGGAACGCTAATTGAAGTGGGCTATCAAAAAGCAGCCGATTTGACCGTGTTGCGCAACACGCTGGATACCCAAGGTTTTAACGATGCAACAGTACAGAATTTCGGCACGACCAAAGACGTATTGATTCGCTTGAAACCGCAAGAAGGGATCAGTAATGTCGAGCTAAGTTCCAAAGTATTGGAGGCGATCAACAAAAATACCGCAGAACCAGCCAGTGTGCGTCGTGTTGAATATGTCGGTCCCCAAGTTGGCGACGATTTGGCAGAGGATGGCTTTTTGGCCCTTTTGTATTCAACGATAGGCATCTTGATTTATATCGCCTGGCGCTTTGAGTGGAAATTCTCGGCCGGTGCTGTTCTGGCGACGGTTCACGATGTGGTCGTTACCCTGGGCTTGTTCTCTGTTTTAGGTCTGGAATTTGACTTGACAGTATTGGCGGCGGTGCTTGCCTTGATCGGTTATTCGTTGAATGACACAATTGTTGTTTATGACCGTATACGGGAAAACTTTCGAGAATTAAGAAATAAATCGACAGAAGAAATCATGAATATTTCGGTTAATGTTACGTTGAGCCGGACCATCATGACTTCGTTGACGGTAATTCTGGTACTGGTTTCGTTGTTTTTTCTGGGCGGCGAAGTGATACATAACTTTTCGATCGTACTGCTATTCGGGGTCTTTTTTGGCACGTATTCCTCTATTTTTATCGCCAGTCCGATGGCGCTGATGCTGGGCATCAGTCCCGAGGATTTGATGATACCAGTAAAAGAAGGCGCGGAGCTGGATGGCCGGCCTTAATCAGGTTTTTAAAAATACAGCGGCCGATCGGGTATAATCGACTACTTATAAAAATTTTTCACACTTTGGAGTTTTACACGCATGGCAATAGAACGTACTTTCTCAATCATTAAACCTGATGCAGTAGCTAAAAATGTCATCGGCGAAATTTACAGCCGTTTTGAAAAAAATGACCTGAAAATCGTTGCGGCAAAGATGTTGCATTTGACTAAAGAGCAAGCCGAAGGTTTTTACGCAGAACACAGCGAACGCGGTTTCTTTAATGATTTGGTGTCATTCATGATTTCAGGTCCTGTGATCATGCAAGTGCTGGAAGGCGAAAACGCGGTACTGAAACATCGCGACATCATGGGCGCTACTAACCCTAAAGAAGCGGCGGCAGGAACTATCCGCGCTGATTTTGCAGCCAGCATCGATGAAAATGCTGTACACGGTTCGGATGCGGTTGAAACTGCAGCAAGGGAAATTGCTTTCTTTTTCTCGGCTAATGAAATCTGTGCTAGAACCCGTTAATTTGACATCGGTTAATCCCAAGCGGATTAACCTACTTGATCTCGACAGGAAAGGCCTTGCGGCTTTTTTTGTCGGCTTGGGTGAAAAACCGTTTCGGGCTACCCAATTGCTTAAATGGATCTATCAGGAAGGCGTCGAAGACTTCAATCTGATGACCGACATGAGCAAGTCGTTGCGCGCTTATCTCGCTGAAAACTGCGTGATAGAAACGCCGGAGATTGTGTTTGAAAAGATCGCAAGCGACGGCACTCGTAAATGGGTCGTACAAACCAGTTGCGGTAACCGGATAGAAACGGTGTTTATTCCTGAAGAGGGACGCGGCACTTTATGCGTCTCGTCGCAAATCGGCTGTGCGCTGGCTTGCACGTTTTGTTCGACTGCCCAACAGGGTTTTAATCGCAACCTGACCACCGCAGAAATTATCGGCCAGGTCATTGTTGCGCAAAATCGCTTAGGTACAGAAAAAAGAATTACCAATGTGGTCATGATGGGTATGGGCGAACCTCTGCTTAATTTTGACAACAGCGTCGCGGCAATGAACCTGATGATGGACGATTTCACGTTCGGTTTGTCCAAACGCCGGGTGACCGTCAGCACGTCGGGCGTAGTGCCGGCCATGTATCGCTTATCCCAGGTCTGCGATGTCAGTCTTGCGGTATCCTTACATGCGGTGACCGATGAATTAAGGGATGAGCTGGTCCCTATTAATAAAAAATACCCATTAAAGGAATTAATGGAGGCCTGTCGGGATAACGCCAAAATAGCGCCCCGACGTACGGTCACGTTTGAATACGTAATGCTGGATGGCATTAACGACTCGCTGCAGGATGCGAGAGGGCTGATTAAATTACTAAAAACGGTGCCGTCAAAAATTAATTTGATACCGTTTAACCCGTTTCCCAACTCGTCTTACCGTTGTTCCAGCAAAGAAGCGATCAACCGTTTTAAAACAGTATTAAATGACGCGGGCATCGTGACTACGGTCAGGAAAACGCGTGGTGAAGATATTGATGCGGCCTGCGGACAGTTGGTAGGTCAGGTTAAAGATAAGAGTCGCAGACACTTAAAACTTCAATCGCCAGGCTCGGAACGTGCAGCTTGATCGGGTAACAAAGCTTAATTGCTTAGCGTTAGCCTTGCTCGTTGCGATGTTGGCGGGGTGCGGCGGGTCAAACACTAAAAACGGTGATTCCGGCGACATCCATCTGCAACTAGGCGTGCGCTATCTGAGCATGAATAAGCTGGAATTGGCCCGGGAAAATTTATTATTGGCAATAGACAGTAATTCCGGCAATGCCCAGGCACATAATGCCTTGGCTTTTTTGTATGAAAAGCTGAATCAAAATGACAACGCCAAGCAGCATTATCAGACCGCTCTGGATTTGGCTCCTGATGATTTGGGCGTGCAAAATAATTTAGGCCGTTACCTTTGCGAACGGGGCGAGTTGGAAGCTGGCATGCCGTTGCTGATTCAGGCGAGTTCAAACCCTTTAAACGATAGACAGTGGATGGCCTTAACGAATGCCGGGCGCTGCCAAGTGAGTCTGGGGCAAAAACAACAAGCAGAAAGTTATTTTAAGCAAGCCCTGCAACTCAATAACGCCTATGCGCCGGCCTTATCGGAAATGCAGAAAATTGCTTATCAAAACGGCGATTTTTGGGCGGCTAAAGGTTATTTGCAGCGTTATCTGGGCGTTGCTGCCCATACTTCTGAAACCTTATGGTTGGCAGCACAAACTGAACGAGCGCTGGGCAATAAACAGTTGGGGCGGGAATATAAAACTTTGTTGTTGGAAAAGTTTCCGCTTTCAAACGAAGCAAAAAAAATCGCAGAGCTTAAAGATTTTTAATTATTTTTAACGATTAAGTAGTCACAATTTTTAATCCCCGCAAAACTCTACACACTATGGCAAATAATATTCAAGCAATTCGCGGGATGCACGATGTGCTACCCGAACAGACGCCGCTCTGGCAATATGCAGAGCAAGGTATTAGAGACGTGCTCAGTGCCTATGGCTACAGTGAAATCCGCTTGCCTATCGTCGAAAAAACCGAACTTTTCAAGCGCTCGATCGGCGAAGTGACCGATATCGTCGAAAAGGAAATGTATACCTTCGATGACCGGAATGGTGATTCTCTAACCTTGCGCCCCGAAGGAACGGCGGGTTGCCTTAGAGCCTGCCTGGAACACGGCTTATTGCACAATCAGGTGCATCGTTTATGGTATTACGGGCCTATGTACCGGCATGAGCGTCCGCAAAAAGGCCGCTATCGCCAGTTTTTTCAACTGGGTGTCGAAACTTACGGCATGGCAGGTCCCGATATTGACGCGGAATTGATCCTGATCATGGATAGATTGTGGAAAAAGCTGGGTATTCGCGATAAGGTGCGTTTGCAGCTTAATTCGCTGGGAACTCTAGCCGAACGGCATGTTTACCGGGAAAGTCTGGTTAGTTATTTTGAAGGCCGACTGGAGCAACTGGATGAAGACAGTTTGCGTAGGCTAAAGACCAATCCGCTACGGATACTGGATACCAAAAATCCGGCGATGATTGACGTCGTCGCTAATGCCCCGGTATTGACGGATTTTCTTGGCGAGGACAGTCTGCAGCATTTTAATGCAATCACCGCGATACTAGAGGACCTGGGCATAGGTTACGAGCTCAATTCCCGGCTGGTGCGCGGTCTGGATTATTACAGCAAGACCGTTTTTGAATGGGTCACCGACGAACTTGGGTCTCAAGGCACGGTCTGTGCCGGCGGACGCTATGATGGACTGATAGAACAACTGGGCGGCAAGCCCAATCATGCGGTCGGTTTTGCGATGGGCATGGAGCGCTTGTTGGCATTGATGGAAACGCAAGATCAAGTGCAGCTTGCAAGCCCCGTTGATGTGTATATGATTCGCGTTGGCGAAACAGCGGAGCAGCAAGGTCTCAGATTTGCGGAAACCATCAGGAACGAAATCCCCGGCTTGAAATTGCAAATGAATTGCGGCGGCGGCAGCTTTAAAAGCCAGTTCAAAAAAGCCGACAAGAGCGGTGCTGACTATGCACTGATACTGGGTGATGATGAAGTCGGTCGTGGCGAGGTCAGTGTCAAGCCCTTACGTGATAATCAGCAACAGCAACAGAATATGTCATGGACGCAGGCAATTAAATTTTTAGTGGGTCGGGTTAGCCTAGCGTAGCCCGATACTTCGTTATTTTTTAAAAATTAAACAAGAGAAAACAAGTGGAAATTTACGAAACTGAAGAAGAACAGGTTGAAGCCTTAAAAAGATGGTGGAAAGAAAACTCTACGTCTACGATTGTAGGTCTAGCGATGGGCGTGATCATTATTCTGGGTTGGAATTACTATCAGGATCATAAGAAAAATCAGGCGGCACAAGCTTCCGCAATTTACGATCAATTGCTGAAAGCAGAAGCCGAGAATAAAAAAGACGCCATAGATAAACTTGCTGAACGTATGCAGCAGCAATTTAAGAGTACTGAATATGCGGTCTTCAGTGGCTTGATACAGGCCAAAGTAAAATACCAGCAAGGTGATGCCGTCGCTGCAAAGCAGATTTTGACGACTATTGCCGCCGGGTCAAATAAGGAACTGAGCAATATCGCCAAAATCCGGCTGGTGCGTTTAATGCTGGATGCAGGTGAATATGAGCAAGGCTTGCAGGTCATTAACGAAGTGGATGCCAAAGCAGCGTCCAGCTATTCAAGCAATTATGATGAATTGGTCGGTGATCTTTATGTGGCGCTGGATCGTTTGGATGAGGCACGCACCTCTTATCAAAATGCATTAAGAAATGGACAGCCGTCACCCTTGTTACAATTCAAGATTGATGATTTGACCGCTCAAGAAAAGCTGGAAAGTCAAAAATAATGGGTAATCATATAAATCAGGCAAGCGGCGAACGGCGGCAGGTGAAAGGTTTTTTTTCGTTTCGCCTTTTGCTGCTTGCCTTTTTTGCGCTTGCCCTATTAACCGGCTGTGCTGCGGTAGATACGCTGGGCGAATCAGTTTCCGGCATTACCGATTACTTTAGTGGCGGTGAAGACAACGCCGATCCTCCGAGCGCTCTGGTTGAGTACACACCTGAAGTCCAGCTTGAAGTTCTGTGGAAGGAATCAGTCGGGGTAGGCGCCGACGAGCAATCGTTAAAACTGATTCCGGTTATCGGCAGCGGGAAAATACTGGCCGCAGATAGGGAGGGTTTGGTGCAGGCCAGAAGCCTGACTACCGGCAAGTTGATTTGGGAAACTGAAACCGAGGTGAATTTTTCCGGCGGACCGGGTCTGGGTGCAGGCACCGTGATTTTGGGTTCCAGTAATGCCGAAGTCGTAGCCCTGGATATTGAAACCGGAGTCGTGCTGTGGAAGGCAGCGGTATCCAGCGAAGTGCTATCGGTGCCGGTCGTCGCCGATCATATTGTTGTCGTTCGCACCACAGATGGTTCGGTCTTCGCTCTTGATGAAAAGGCTGGCGGCAAGCTCTGGAGTTATGAGCGTAACGTACCGGCCTTGAGCATACGCGGAACCGGGTCAGCAGTGATTGCTGAGGGTAACGTAATCGGCGGCTACGATAACGGCAAATTAATGGCCTTGCGTCTGGCCGACGGTAAATTTGTTTGGGAAACCACTATTGCTATCCCTAAGGGACGTTCTGAGATTGAACGGCTGGTCGATCTGGATGTCGATCCCATTGTTATTAACGGTGTGATCTATATTGCCAGCTATCAGAGCGGCATAGCGGCTATTTCGGAAACGGATGGCGAGGTGATGTGGCGTAATGAAACCATTTCCTCGCATTCGGGGCTGAGTAATGATAGTCGGTATTTATATCTGGCCGATTCGGAAAGTCATGTCATGCAGCTGGATCAGCGCAGTGGTTCGCCCTTATGGAAGCAAAAGGACTTGCATCAACGACGCTTAACGGCTCCTGTTGCCTATGAAAATCATGTCGTGGTCGGTGATTTTGAAGGTTATGTGCATTGGATGTCCAGTACCGATGGCAGGTCGTTGGGTCGCGTACAAGTCGCCTCAGTGGCGATTGATGCCAAGCCTGTCGTTATGGATAATGTAGTTTATGTTTATGCCAAAGACGGCACGCTGGCCGCAATAAAAGTAAAGTAATAAAAAAGGTGAAGGGTGAAAGGCAGGCGGGTCAATAAATCCTCTTTCGCCCTTTGCCTTGAGCCTAATATCGATGCTTATCCGTGTTATCCGTATCCCATTTTTCAAATTCTGAGTAAATATGTTACCTGTAATAGCCCTAGTCGGGCGACCCAATGTCGGCAAGTCGACATTATTCAATTATTTAACGCGCAGCCGCGATGCTCTGGTTGCGGATTTTTCAGGCTTAACCCGTGACCGGCAATATGGCCGGGTCAAGCTGGGCGATAGACCTTGTCTGGTCGTAGACACAGGCGGCATAGCCGATGACGCGGAAGGCATAGAAAGTTTTGCCAGAAAGCAGGTGCAGGTCGCACTGGAAGAAGCCGACATCGTATTCTTCATGGTTGATGCGCGCGAGGGCTTAAGCGCTTCCGACAAGGTGATTGCCGATACGCTCAGAAAGCTGCAAAAGCCTATCGTACTGGTCACCAACAAGGTTGACGGTCTCGATGGCAACATGGCCGCCTCGGATTTTTATTCGCTGGCACTGGGCGAGCCGGTGCAGATCGCCGCTTCACATGGCAAGGGCATACCCGAATTACTTGAAAAAGTTAACCAGTTGTTGCCCGCCGATGCGCATCAAGTGGAAGAAGCGCATGGCGGTATCGGCATCGCGGTGGTCGGACGGCCCAATGTTGGTAAATCAACGCTGGTCAACCGTCTATTGGGCGAAGAGCGGGTTATCGTATATGACGAACCGGGCACGACGCGCGACAGTATTTATATTCCTTTTGAACGTAATGGAAAGCTGTTTACGTTGGTTGATACCGCCGGAATGCGCAGGCGCTCGAAAATATCCGAGACCATAGAAAAATTCAGTGTCATCAAATCCTTGCAGGCGATAGAAAAATCCAATGTAGTCATTTATCTGATTGATGCGCAGGAAGGCATCACCGATCAGGATGCGCATTTATTGGGGCTGGTCCTGGAAGCAGGTAGAGCGTTGATCATCGGCTTGAACAAATGGGACGGCATCAGTGCCGATCAAAAGGCAACCATACATCGTCAACTTGACGTAAAGCTGTCTTTCCTTGAGTTTGCCGAAAAGCACCCGATTTCCGCATTGCATGGTAGCGGCGTCGGTAAAATGTTCGATGTCGTGCAGCAGTTGTACGCGGCGGCGATGCTCGACATGTCCACGCCGGTGCTGACGCGTATCCTGAAAGAAGCTACCACTGCGCATCAGCCGCCTATAGTTAATACGCGTCGGATCAAGCTTAAATACGCGCATCAGGGGGGGCGAAATCCGCCTATCGTGGTCATACACGGCATACAAACCGACGTATTGCCGGAGTCTTACAAGCGTTATTTAATGAATTACTACCGGGACAAAATGAGCTTGGTAGGAACGCCGATACGGCTGGTATTCAAGTCGCCGGTCAATCCGTTTCACGGACAAAAGAACAAGCTGACTGAGTGGCAGGTGAAGAAAAAGGAACGCTTGATGAGGCGAATCAAGAGCAAGAAGAGGGATTAAGGTTCAAGGTGAAAAGCAAAAGATTAAAGTGGCCTAGGGCTTGCCTTACGCTCCTTTCTTATTAAACAAAACACTATAGGAAACAATCATGGCTATCATTACATTTCAAGGCAAACCCCTCAATACCTCAGGTGAATTACCCGCAGTAGGCAACGATGCGCCGGCATTTTCCCTGACCAGTCGAGAGCTGGTGGACGTAACCCTGGCAAACTATGCCGGCAAAAGAAAGGTGCTGAATATCGTGCCCAGCCTGGATACTCCGACCTGTGCAGCATCGACGCGTAAGTTCAACCAGAAAGCGTCGCACCTGGACAATACCGTGGTGCTGGTCGTTTCTGCCGATCTGCCTTTTGCACAAAGTCGTTTTTGTGAATCGGAAGGCTTAAAAGATGTTGTTCCGTTGTCAACTTTCCGCTCCAGTTTCGGCAACGATTACGGCGTGAACATTAAAGACACCTTGCTTGCAGGATTGACAGCTCGAGCTATCGTCATCATCGATGAGCATGATAAAGTGATATACACGCAATTGGTTGGTGAAATTGCCGATGAGCCTGATTATGAAAGTGCGTTGGCAGTGCTGGGATAAAGCGGAGCAGTCTAAGTAACTGTGGGCAGGCAAAAGACTCTTTGTTGCTCGCAGTATCCGCTACCGAAGCTGATATTGAGGCGAGGGAAGTGCTACTCTTCAGTGCGATAGGCAGTGTGTAGCAGATTAATAGGGGTATTTACGCAGACCGGTTTATTAAAAAGCGTACGAGGCGGCTAAAGAAGCGATATGAATTTATGGTGCCGAGGAGAGGACTTGAACCTCCACGGGGTTGCCCCCACCAGCACCTGAAGCTGGCGTGTTTCACAGATATTACCAGTACTACCAATAACTTAAGTCACTCTAAATCACCATTGCCACAATAGTGCCACAATGGGGTTTAGAGTCATGGCTACAATCAGGAAACGGTTAGGTAAGTATGAAGCACAAGTTAGAAAGGAAGGTAAGAGTATAAGCCGTACATTCACCACTAAGGCCGATGCTTTAAAGTGGAGTAAAGAACAGGAAGTAAAGATAGAGCAGGGTAGCTATATATCAAAGAAAGAAACAGTCACTCTTTCCTACCTCCTTGAACGATGGGAGAATGAAGTCTTAAAAGATCTTAAGAGCTGGCCTAAAGAGAAATACAAAGTCTCAATGTTGGTTAAAGCATTAGGTCATCTCACCCTTGATAAAGTCACCAGTTCTCTATTAGTCAAATACAGGGATGATAGGTTGAAGGAAGCCGCTAATCAAACTGTTAAGCATGAACTAGGCATCATAAGAAGAGCCATGAAGAAAGGGATAGAATGGGGCTATATTTCATCTGTTCCTTACTTAGCCTCACCTTCGCTTAAGGGTCAAGGAAGAACTAGGCGACTTAAGGAAGAAGAGATTAATCTTTTACTGAGTAGCTCAGATGAATATTTGATGAATGTTATAATCGTATTGATAGAGACAGCAATGAGAAGAGGTGAATTGTCTGCTATCTTGATAAGTGATATAAATTTAGAATCAAGACTGTTAACTTTAAGAGATACGAAGAACGGAGATACTAGAATAGTCCCTATAAGCACTAGGGCTTTAGCTTCAATCAAGTATCTTATGAGCAAGGCAACCTCTTCAAATCTTTTGTATTATAAGAAGGATTGGCTAACCATTAAGTTTATAGCTCACTGTAAATCAATAGG
>CANNNN010000025.1 GCA_947506075.1 Methylococcaceae bacterium | reverse complement strand
GTAACCGCCCAGCGCAAAAAAAGCTCCGTGTCCCAAAGCCAGAATGCCGCAATAGCCCCAGACCAGATCCAGCGACATGCCCAGCAACGCAAAGGTCACATACTTGCCCAATAACGACACCGTGTACGCGGAAAAATACAATGCCGAACCTTGAGGAAAGATCAGATTACACAGCGGAACAACCAGACTGATGACGGCCAAAATAGCCAACACCGAAAGCATGGCCTTATCATTTTTAAATAAATTTGACGCCATGATCAACCCTCGACGGCCCGGCCCCGTTGCGGAAATAATCCACGCGGGCGTTTTTGTATGAACAAGATGATAAACACCAGCACCAGTATTTTCGCCAGCACCGCGCCGGCATAGGGTTCGAGAAATTTATTCGCAAGACCCAGTGAAAAGCCTGCCACCAGCGTACCCCATAAATTGCCTACGCCGCCAAAAACCACGACCATGAATGAATCGACTATATAAGTCTGGCCCAAGTTCGGACCGACATTGCTGATCTGGCTTAAGGCGACACCGGCTATACCGGCGATGCCCGAACCTAGGCCGAAGGTCAACGCATCGACCCGTCCGGTCGGAATACCCATGGCTTTTGCCATGTTCCGGTTTTGCGCGACCGCGCGCACTTCCAACCCCAAGCGGGTCCGCTTGAGGATTTGCAGCAGCAAAAAAAACACCAGCAAACAGAACACCAGGATATACAGGCGATTCCAGGTCAGCGACAGGAAATCATTGATTTGCAAGGAGCCACTCATCCATTCCGGCGTAGCGACACTGCGGTTTAGCGGCGAAAAAATCGAGCGTACGGTCTGTTGCAAAAACAGGCTGACGCCAAAGGTCGCCAACAGCGTTTCCAAGGGTCGGCCGTACAGAAAGCGGATAATGCCGCGCTCTATGATAATCCCCACCAGGGCCGAGATGATGAAGGCGGCAGGAATCGCAACCACCAGCGATAAGCCCAAATGATTAGGCATCAGCTGTTGGATGACGTAAGTCGTATAAGCGCCGAGCATCATCAATTCGCCATGCGCCATATTGATCACGCCCATCACGCCAAAGGTAATCGACAGCCCTATCGCCGCCAAAACCAGCACCGCGCCCAGGCTTAATCCAAAAAACAGGGTTTCGATAGCGGCATAGACTTGCAGCTCGGAATTTATTTTTGCCAATGCGGCTTCGGCTTGATTGCGCACATCGCTGTCGGCTTCCAGATAATGGCCTTCGGCATCTTTGTCGACCAGCTCGTTGAGCCGGTTAACCACAGCCTGGCTGGCCTGATCCTTTAAAAGGGCAATCGCCGACAAGCGCTGGGCTTGGTCGGCGCTGTTTAATTGTTCGAGTCCCAAAATAAGCGTGATCGCTTTTTGTACTTTCTTGTCCTGTTCCGCTACCAGATGTTCATGCAGCAGGGTCAGGCTTTCATCATCCATGGATTTAGCCATCGCGTTAACCGCAGCAAGCCTTATGCCGGCATCCTTATCATTCAATTCCAGACGGCCGATGAGTTTGCGTAGTGACGTTCGCAAGCTGTTGGTCAGGGTGATTTTTTGCGTCGCGGATCTATCGACCGTGCCCAGCTTTTCTGAATTTTCGGCAGCGCTGATCTGGTAGTCCAGCTCAAGCTCTTCGCCTATCACCAGCTTATCGTCGGCCTTGAGGGTAAATAATCGGCCGTCCAGCAGCGCTTTTAATACCACCGTAGCTTGAGGATTTTGCACGGCGGCCAATTGTTCAATAGCCAGGCCACGCTCCTGAGTGGAGGCGGCTTTAAGCTTGGCTAACGCTTGCGTGAAAGTCTCCTCGGCAGCATTTTCCTGACCGATGCTCAAGATCGGCAATAGCAGCATAAGCCCCAGGATAACCCGGCAACACCTTTTGAATGAATTCGGTTTCATGACATCTCCATATTTTGACTAAATGGACTACGGATTGTTAAAACAGCAATGTGGAGTGCAGGCTTCGCCGGCAAAGCAGGCGAAGCCTGCACTCCAGCTCCATTATCCGTGTTCTATTTTTCAATAATTACCGATCAAAAATTCTGCCCGGAACATTTCTTGGTTTTGGTGTTGTAATTGCCGCAACTGATAGGCGCTGTCCAGTCGGCAATAATGGCTTTGCTTTCCGGCAGGAAGTCGGACCAGGCGTCGCCATCGATCAGTTTGTTGGTTTGCCAGACGGTCAGCAATTGACCGTCATCCTGAATTTCGCCGATCAACACCGGTTTGCTGATGTGATGGTTAGGCAGCATCTTAGACGTGCCACCGGTCAGGTTTGGAAACTCAACCCCGATGATCGCTTTTTGTACCGCTTCAGGATCGGTGCTGCCGGCTTTTTCAACCGCTTTAACCCACATGTTGAAACCGATATAATGCGCTTCCATCGGATCATTGGTGGTACGTTTTGGATTCTTGATATAGTCATGCCATTGCTTGATAAAAGCGGCATTTTTGGTGGTGTCTATACTCATGAAGTAGTTCCAGGCGGCCAGATGGCCGACCAGAGGCTTGGTGTCCATGCCCGACAACTCTTCTTCACCGACCGAAAACGCCAGCACCGGAATCTTTTCAGCAGAAATGCCCTGATTGCCCAATTCCTTGTAGAACGGCACGTTCGCATCACCGTTAATGGTCGAAACCACAGCGGTTTTCTTGCCCGCAGAACCGAATTTCTTGATGTCGGCGACTATGCTCTGCCAGTCGGAATGGCCGAACGGCGTGTAGTTGATCATGATGTCTTTTTTCGCTACGCCCTTGGAGAGCAGGTAGGCCTCAAGAATCTTGTTGGTGGTGCGCGGATAGACGTAGTCGGTGCCCGCCAGTACCCAACGTTTGGCCTTTAAATCGTTCATCAGATAATCAACCGCCGGAATAGCCTGCTGATTCGGCGCGGCACCGGTATAAAAGACATTCTTGGATGACTCTTCACCCTCATACTGGACCGGGTAAAACAGCAAACCATTCAGTTCTTCTATGACCGGCAATACCGATTTGCGCGACACCGAGGTCCAGCAACCGAAAATCGCCGACACCTTGTCTTTGGTCAGCAATTCCCGGGCTTTTTCCGCAAACAGCGGCCAGTTGGAAGCCGGGTCGACGACCACCGCCTCAAGCTTCTTGCCGAGCAACCCGCCTTTTTTATTCTGCTCGTCAATCAGCATCAGCATGGTATCTTTCAACGTGGTTTCGCTGATCGCCATGGTGCCGGACAAGGAGTGCAGCACACCGACCTTGATCGTGTCTTCGGCGTTTGCGCCGCTGGCCACTAACGCCAAGGTAACGGCAATGCCGAGTGTTCGTAATTTTGAAGATAATCTGTTCATTTTAGTCATCCTGAAAGAGTTTAAGAGGGTTTAAATCTGCCACTGAAAGCCGACTTTCACGGCGTTGTTTTTGTCGCCCGCCGCTGTCGAGGTGTAATTCAGACCTTTGGTCATCAAGTCGCCATACTCCCAACTCAACGACACCTTGGCGTTATGACCGTCGATGATGTAGTTCAAACCGCCTTCATAGGAATTTCGATCGGAGCTGGCATTAGGCATCACATTTACATAACGCACATAAGGCTGGACCTGGCCGATGCCGACTTTTTGCGGAAACAAATACATGCCGCTGACATCGTAGGCGTTGCCTTCAAACATCGAGA
Source organism: Methylococcaceae bacterium (assembly GCA_947506075.1). GTDB lineage: Bacteria > Pseudomonadota > Gammaproteobacteria > Methylococcales > Methylomonadaceae > Methylobacter_A. The sequence goes on along the minus strand of CANNNN010000025.1, from coordinate 10,156 downwards.
AACCGCCGCCGCCATTGCGCGAAGCCTGGCTGTAGCCGTCGGTAATGCCGTAGTTTTTGTATTCACCGTTCATGGTCACTACGCCGCCGTTGCCGAGAACCTTTTCCAGCAACACATCGGCTGTCGTACCGCGAAAGTTGCCGTGATCCACCGCAGTGCCCGCGCCATCTTCCTGATACTGATTGGAAACGCCGATCGTCAGTATGTCTCCGCCCTTGCCGTAATAAGTGCCGGAGGTGTAATAGCCGGGATTTTTCTCGACATCCCAAAAGTTGTAGGCAACACGCTGACCGTACAGAATATTGTCATCGACATTGGCTCCGCCTCTTAAGCCGCGAAAAAAGCCGACCGCATATTGCAAACGGCCGTCAAATGCGGCACCCCAGAACGTGGCACCGTCATCACGGCCGAAAGAACCGGCCGACGTACCGTCGGATTTAATCGTCAAATTGTAATCGGCAGGCTCGAACGGAGTCCCTGAGCTAAAAGTGTTATAGATACTGCTGTAAAAAGGGCCGTTCATCTCCCGGCGTTCGGCCGGAACCAGCATCCGCCCCACCCAGAGATTAACCATGGGTTGGAATTCGAACTTGCCGATCGCGTCCAGCACCCGCACTTCGCCGCCGTTGCCACAGGTTTGACAATCGGTATTGAACTCCACCTTCAAGTATTTATGAATTTGCCCGTTGACGTATAAGCGGATATTGTCCAGATTAAAATCGTTGCTCCACTTGTTACCGGTGGCGCCTGCCCCGCTTTCGGCCGCCTGAAAACTGGTCCGTAAGCCCGCGCCTATGCTGACCCATTTGGTGTCGTCAATTTTAAAGGTAGCGCCCGCTTGCGTGGTCGGTGCATGCCCTGCTGCCAGGGTTAGCATGGCCATTGCCGGAAGCAGTCGCTTACTTGGTGTTCTCTGCCTTGTTTGAATAGCATCACTCATGTCATATCCCCAGATTTTATGGATAAAATATTTGGTATATCCAAATACCGCCAATTGTTTTGGCTGGCTGAATTATTCTGTCTGGCTCATGTTTCCACAATGCGTCATCTGACTCATCAGTCAAATGACGTATAGGCATGTTGCAAGTAATCATCTAGAGTTTAAAAACCTTCTCAAACCATCCGGATTCAGATGACCACGCTAAAACTCACCTCTGCCAGCAAGCTGTTTTTTAAATCCGTCGCCATCGTCTGCGCATTAATCGCCTGCGCTCCCGCCCTGGAAAAAAAGGCCGCCACATTCGATGCCCGCTCTATCAAACAAATTGAGTTTAAACTCGGAACGATTACACAAGCCTCGTTAACATCGGCCGCACACCGGCAAGACCGGGTTGGCAGGATTAGCCGAAATCTGGCTGACTGGGGTTATCCGCTTGGCGCCAAAGACCAGCAGGTTTATAGCCATAGCTTAAGCGCCGAAATCGGTTTGATTGAACACAGCACTACGCCGCCGGGTTTTTCATTTTCCTCGGGAAATTCCGATCCCCGTGCCATCGATTTTCAAAAATCCGCTGTGTTACCGATAGGCTGCGAACTGAAATCTATCGCACAACCCGAACAATCTAAATACCTGACTATGGATTTTGCTGCAGGGTCTTCCATCAGCGAAGACAAGCTGATCGATCATATCAGTACTGTCTGTTTCAACCTGTTGAGCGAACTTAACTGGCCGGACAAGACAACAAAGCAGCCTTCTTCTAGCATTAAACCAGCCTGGATACCTGAGGTGCGTATCGAAACCATAACCGCTCCGGTGCAAGCAGAAAAAACGGATAGTTCAGATAAGACTAGCGAAGAGCGCAAGCAAATCATCATCCATAACCAGGGCTCGCCGGTGATTTTTAGTTTTGGTCACGAAAGGCGCTGAAGCCAGAACAATCTTTTTGTCCACGCTTAGTACGAGAATACAGCCCGTCCTAAAGCGACCAATATTGTGCAGTCTCAAGGCTGGCCGCACCAATTTGGCTAGCTGCTTAAGGGGCTGCGCAGCTATTTCCCTATCAGGCCCCTAAGCGATAATTGGCGCACTTATTGCTGATCTAAAGTAAATTCACATAATTCTCACCGAGCTTATTTCTATCCAACACCCCGTCTCAAAAATTCGCCGCGAATATAACGCCTGGGTCGCCAACGAAACGCTGGAGGACTATGCACTTCGATTTGCACCGCGCTCGTTTCGCAAATGGACAGAATTTCAGGTAGCCAATACCGCATTCGGCTCTACGTCGTTTCTGGTTCTGGAAGCGATAGGCGGCTTTTTATCGGTTAATTACGGTTTTACCAATGCCTTCTGGGCCATCCTGACCGTTGGCTTGATCATTTTCATCACCAGCTTCCCTATCAGTTATTACGCGGCCCGCTATAACATCGATATCGACCTGATGACCCGCAGCGCAGGTTTTGGCTACATCGGCTCAACCGTCACCTCCTTGATTTATGCCTCGTTTACTTTCACCTTGTTCGCGCTCGAAGCTTCGATCATGTCCTCGGCTCTCGAACTGTATTTCCAGATACCGATAGCCATCGCCCATATCATCAGCGCCGTGATAGTCATTCCGCTGGTGACATTTGGGATTACGACTATCAATCGTCTGCAACTCTGGACTCAGCCCTTGTGGTTGCTATTGTTGATTACCCCGTATATCGCGGTATTCGTCCGAGAACCGGAAGCGCTGATGACGCTGCAATCCTATTTCTGGATTGCAGGCACAGGCCAGGGCTTTAACTGGCTGCTGTTTGGCAGCGCGACAACCATAGCCTTTGCTATGGTCGCGCAAATCGGCGAGCAGGTGGATTTTTTACGTTTCATGCCGGAGCTGACTGAGAAAAACCGGCTGCGCTGGTGGCTGGCGACCATTACCGCAGGCCCGGGCTGGATTCTGTTCGGCATGGTCAGACAGTTGGGCGGCGCGTTGCTGGCTCATCTTGCGATCAGGCATGGGATTGCTGCTGGCCATGCGCATGAACCTACGCAAATGTATCTGGTGGCTTATGGTGAATTATTCGACAATGCTGACGTGGCCTTGGCGGTCACGACTTTATTCGTCGTCGTTTCCCAGATTAAAATCAATGTCACCAATGCTTATGCCGGCTCGCTGGCCTGGTCGAACTTTTTTTCGCGCCTGACCCACAGTCATCCAGGAAGGGTAGTTTGGCTGGTTTTTAATGTGCTTATTGCCCTGTTGCTGATGGAATTTGGCGTCTTTGGCGCGCTGGAAAAAGTGCTGGGACTGTTTTCCAATATGTCGATAGCCTGGATCAGTGCGGTTGCAGCGGAATTATTAATCAACAAACCCTTAGGTCTGAGTTCTAAAGCGGTTGAGTTTAAGCGCGCCTATCTGCCTGACCTGAATCCGGTCGGTATACTGTCTACGCTGAGCGCCTCGGTAGTTTCGATAGCGGCTTACCTGGGCCTGTTCGGCGCCTATGCGCAGGCATTTTCAGCCTTTATTGCGCTGGTGCTGGCGTTCTTGTTGGTCCCCTGCATTGCATTAATTTACGGAAGCAAGCGCTATCTTGCCCGCGACAACAGCCTGAATAATCAGGCCAAAGTCAGCCAATGCAGCATCTGCCAAAATCAGTTCGAACGGGAAGACATGGCGTATTGCCCGGTCTATGAAGGCGGCATTTGCTCGCTATGCTGCACACTGGATTCGCGCTGCATGGATGCCTGTAAACCCGGCATGCGCCTGGATGATTATCTGCACCGCTTTGCTGATTACTGTTTGCCGGAATCGCTGGATCTGACCGTCAAGCTGCGCTTGATACGCTTTAGTCTGCTGTTTTTGTTTCTGACTCTGTTAACCAGCATGTTCATCGGGATTATTTACTATCAGGATTTATTGACAGCCGAACCCTATCTGCCTTCGTTTAATCTGTTACTCGCCAATTTTGTAAAGGTTTATACCTCCTTGCTGGTGTTTATCGGCTTATGCACCTGGTGGCTGATTTTAAACGACGAAAGCCGGCGTGTAGCACATGAAGAAATCGCCAGGCAAACCGAGCGCTTGCTGATGGAAATTAGTGAACATAAAAAGACCGACGTGAAATTACAGCAAGCCACCCAAATGGCCGATCGCGCCAACAGTGCAAAAAGCCGATTTCTTAGCAGCATGAGCCATGAAATACGCACCCCGTTAAACAGCATCGTCGGCTACGCCCATATTTTGCAGAAAGACCCGTTGATCCCGGCGCATAGACGCCAGGCTGTGGACATACTAAAACGCAATGGCGAACATTTGGCCTCACTGATCGAAGACATCCTGGATATCGCCCGTATTGAGGCGCGAAAATTTGAACTGCGCCGGGAACCTATCAACTTTCCGGATTTTATTGAGCATCTGGTCAGCGTTTTCAAGCCACAAGCCGAGGCCAAGGGCCTGGCTTTTTACTGTCAAATCGTCAATACCCTGCCCCAATGCGTACGCGGCGATGAACAACGGGTCGGGCAGATTTTGATTAACCTGCTCGGCAATGCGATCAAATTCACCCAGACCGGCAAAATCATCTTTCGTATAGCTTACAGTTGCGGCGTAACGACTTTTCAGGTCGTCGATACCGGCCTCGGCATAGATAAGGGTCAGCTGCAAAATATTTTCCAGCCGTTTACTCAATTGCCCAACGAGCAACTAGACTCCGGCAGTGGTCTGGGGCTAACGATCAGCAAAATCCTCAGCGAAATCATGGGCGGTGAACTGGCCGTCGTCAGCGATCAAACCTCTGGTTCCACCTTTACCGTCCGCCTGTTACTGCCTAATCTGGGCGGCGAACAGCAATACCTTCAGGAAGAAGACATCATCGGTTATCAGGGAAAACAGCAAACAATCCTTATTGTCGATGATAGGCCCGAGCATAGGCAATTGCTGATTGCTATCCTGGAACCTTTGGGTTTTGCGCTGCTTGAGGCCGGTTGCGGCGAAACCTGCCTGAGCCTTGTTGCCAACAGCCCGATAGACCTGATTCTGCTGGATTTAGCCATGCCCGGACTGGACGGGGCTCAAACAACACGGCAATTACGGCGGACAGGCTGCACCACACCTATTGTGGTGTTAAGCGCCAACGCCTACCCTGCTGACCGACTCAAGGCCATAAACGCCGGCTGTAACGACTTTCTGGTCAAACCGGTCAAAGTCAGCGAGCTGCTGTACAAGCTTAAACTGCATCTGGCATTGGACTGGCGTTATCAGGAACAGGAAGTTCAGCTGCAAAGCGCCAAACAACTGCCTCCCGCAGACATTATTCAGGCGTTAACCGCCTATGTCCGCATCGGTGATTTACTGGGTCTTAATCACTTCCTGAGCGAGTTAATGCAAGGTCAGCCGGAATATACCCACTTTGGTCAAGAGATCATAACCCTGGCGGGTCAATTCCGTCTGGTCGAAATCAAAAAACTGTTACAACTCGCCGGTGAGGAAGTTAGCTGCGATGTCCGGTAAATCCCCCCCTAATCAAGGCATCGTGATGATTGTCGATGACACGCCCGACAATCTGGCCTTGCTGTCTGATACGCTTTCGGAGGCCGGTTATCGGGTACTGGTTGCCACCGACGGCCTGTCGGCCTTGGAGCAGATTGCCTTTTTAAAACCGGACATTATCTTGCTGGACGTGATGATGCCCGGCATCGACGGTTTTGAAACCTGCAGCCGTCTCAAGTTGAACCCCGAAACCGAACACATTCCCGTGCTATTTATGACCGCCTTAAGCGAACTGGATGACCTGTTACGGGGTTTCGACGAAGGCGCTGTTGATTACCTGGTAAAACCGATACGGCCGCCGGAAGTGCTGGCCAGAGTCGATGTGCAGCTGACCCAGCTTAGAAATCTGCGCCGCGCTGAAAATGCGTTAAACAATAGTCCTTATTCTGCGCTGGCCATCGACACTGCCGGCAATATCACCTGGCTGACACCGGGCGGCACAGTTTGGCTGGACGAATTCAGACAAAAGCACCTGTTAAGCGGTGAAAGTGAAGTCGGCTCGCCCCTCCCAAAATCTTTACTCGACTGGGTTAAACTCTATAGTGAACTGACGGCTAAACCGCCCGGAGCCTTCTTTGAAAGTCAACGGCTGGGTATTGATTTTTCAGCAAAAATAACGCCGTGCCAAAACACCGGAGAATACCTGCTGGTGCTGGAAAAACATTCTGGCGAATGGGATCTCGAATCGGTAAAAACCTCCCTGGGCCTTACCTTTCGTGAAGCCGAGATACTGATGTGGATATCCCGGGGTAAAACCAATAAGGAAGTGGGCATTATTCTGGGTAGCAGCCCACGCACCATCAACAAGCATCTCGAACATAGCTTTGAAAAACTGGGTGTGGTGACTCGTGCAGCGGCTGTGTCAATGGTCTTGCAACGAACATCAAGTTAACAGCAAAAACCAAAGCAAATTTTTGCCCTAGGCCTGACTTATTTCGTGCGTCCTTCGACACTGCGCAAGACAGGACGCGTGGACTAAGGGATGATCTGACCGTCGAAGTCAATAACTGCCGCGCGCGAAAAAAACCTGCCGTCCATGGCTTCGAGCATGCCCTGCCGGGATACCTGACTTTATCATTACCCGCGAGCTCTACGCTTACTTTAACTTAGCCTTAAGCATCTTGTTCACTTCACCGGGATTGGCTTTGCCCTGCATTTCTTTCATCACTTGGCCAACAAAAAAACCAAAGACCTTATCTTTGCCGCTACGATATTGTTCAACCTGACCCATATTATCGGCCATTATTCTATCGATAATGGCCTCTATCGCGCCGGTATCGGTGATTTGTTTCAGGCCTTGATCTTCTATTATTTCATCGGCTGTTGCAGTGCCCAGCCACAACGCTTCGAATACCTGTTTGGCAATTTTTCCGGAAATGGTGTCGTCGCTGATGCGTTTTAACAAGCCCGCAAGGCGTTCGTGACTGACCGGTGAATCGGTGATTTCCAGGCCGGCTTTGTTAAGCGCTGCCAAAAGCTCACCGGTCACCCAGTTAGCGCATATTTTTGCCGGGCTAGCCGCTTCCTTAACCACAAGCTCGAAATAATCCGCCAGCGCTCGGGAAGATGTCAGCAGCGTCGCGTTCTCATCATCCAATTCATACTGCTCTTTGAATCGCTGTTTTTTGGCTTGCGGCAATTCCGGCAACCGGGCTTTTATTAGCGCCTTAAAGTCCTCATCAATCAGCACCGGCAACAGGTCCGGATCAGGAAAATACCGGTAATCATTGGCCTCTTCCTTACTGCGCATTGAGCGGGTTTCATCCTTGACTGAATCATACAGTCGGGTTTCCTGAACCACTCTACCGCCGCTTTCTATCAGCTCGATTTGCCGTTCCACTTCGTGATTGATGGCTTTTTCGACAAACTTAAACGAGTTGATGTTTTTAATTTCAGCACGCGTGCCGAATTCTTTCTGGCCCTTAGGGCGCACCGATACATTCGCGTCACAGCGGAACGAGCCTTCCTGCATATTACCATCGCAAATGCCCAGATAACGCACCAGTTCATGCATTTTTCTCATGTAAGCCACGGCTTCCTTGGCAGAACTCATTTCCGGCTCGGAAACGATTTCCAGCAACGGCGTTCCGGCGCGATTCAAATCAATGCCGGTTAGCCCATGAAAATTCTCATGCAGCGATTTTCCGGCATCTTCTTCCAGATGAGCGCGAGTAATGCCGATGCGTTTCGTGACACCATCAACGTCTATATCGAGATGACCGATACCGACGATAGGCAGTTCCATCTGACTGATTTGATAGCCTTTTGGCAGGTCCGGGTAAAAATAATTTTTCCGGGCGAACACCGAATACGGCGCGATATGCGCTTCAATAGCCATGCCGAAGATGACAGCCATGCGTACGGCTTCTTCGTTCAATACCGGCAATACGCCGGGCAGTCCCAAATCAACAGCACAAGCCTGGGTGTTGGGTTCGGCACCATAAGCGGTCGAGGCTCCGGAAAAAATCTTGGATTTGGTCGCGAGTTGGGCGTGGATTTCCAGTCCGATGACTGTTTCCCATGGTGAGTTCATCTGTCTGTTCCTTATTCGAAACCTTTAGGGGTTTGTGTGTGCCAATCGGTAACCTGCTGATACTGATGAGCAATATTCAATAACTTATCTTCGGAAAAATAATTGCCGATGATCTGCAAGCCTACCGGCAAGGCTTTAGCAAATCCTGCGGGTACCGACATGGCCGGAAGACCGGCAAGATTGATCGCTATCGTGTAAATATCAGATAAATACATCTCTATCGGATTTCCGATTTTTTCGCCGATGCCGAAAGCTGTGCTAGGCGTTACCGGCCCCATAATCACATCGACTTCAGCCAGCGCATTGTTAAAGTCATCGCTGATCAAGCGGCGAATTTTTTGTGCTTTTATATAATAAGCGTCGTAATAACCGGCCGACAATGCATAAGTCCCCATCAAGATACGGCGCTTAACCTCCTTGCCAAAACCTTCGCCACGCGAACGGGTATACAGGTCGGCTAAATCCACCGGATTTTCACAACGATAGCCGAAACGAACGCCATCGAAACGCGACAGATTCGCAGAACATTCGGCAGGAGCGATGACATAATAGGCAGGAATAGCCAGTTTAAGGCTGGGCATCGATATTTCAGTTATTTTAGCGCCCAATTTTAGATATTCGTTGATGGCCGCTTCAAGCGTAGCGGCTACATCGGCGTTTAAGCCCTCGCCGAAAAATTCCTTGGGCAGGCCAATTTTCAAACCTTCGAGGCTGTTATTTAAACCCGCACTATAATCGGGAATCGGCAAATCGACACTGGTAGAATCTTTTGGATCGAAACCGGCCATAGTTTGCAGCATGATAGCTGCATCCTCGGCGCTACGGGTCATCGGTCCGCCTTGATCCAGGCTGGAGGCATAAGCAATCATGCCGTAGCGGGAAACCCGACCGTAGGTTGGTTTTAATCCGGTAATCCCGCAAAGTGCTGCCGGTTGGCGTATCGAACCGCCGGTATCTGTGCCTGTCGCACAAACGGCAAGTCTGGCTGCTATGGCCGCCGCCGAACCGCCGGAAGAGCCGCCCGGAACATTATTAATAGCCCAGGGATTTTTGACTGGGCCGTAATAACTAGTTTCGTTGGACGAACCCATCGCAAACTCATCCATATTCAGTTTGCCCAACATCACCGCACCGGCACTATTAAATTTATCGACCACTGTCGCGTTATAAGGCGCGATAAAGTTGTCCAGCATTTTTGAACCGCAGCTGGTTTTAACGCCCTCGGTACAAAAAATGTCTTTTTGGGCCATCGGAATGCCGGTTAACAGTTCTGCATCACCCTTAGTCAGTCTTATGTCCGCCGCTTTGGCGGCCTGCAGGGCTAGGTCTTCGGTGACCGTGATATATGCATTAAGCGCCGTGTGTTGTTTGATTCTGTCTAAAAAAGCCGTAGTCAATTCCACGCTGGAAAATTGACCGGAGCGCAGACCCTTGGCTAATTCTGCAATTGATTTGTTATACATATGTAGTTGCTTTTCCTTTACTCAATGACTTTGGGTACTAAATAAAGCCCCGCTTCTACTTGTGGTGCAATAGACTGGAATTTTTCGCGATTATCCTGCTCGGTGACCTGATCGGCGCGCAATCTTTGCGCCTGATCCATAGGATGAGCCATAGGCTCCACGCCATCTGTGACAACATCGCCCATCTGTGTCATCAAAGCCAGCATCCCGGATAAATCTTTTGCATAAGAGGCAACATCTTGCTGCTCAATTCCAAGTCGCGCTAAATGCGCAATTTTTTTCACATTATCCGCCGTTAAAGACACGATTAACTCCCAATAAAAAATTTCAGAGATTCTATAAAGTATTCTGTTTATAATACTTTATATCTTGTTCAAATACTCGCTTGATTAATAGCGCACTAAACAATTATTCCCTTTAAGGATACAGTTAAAAATGTTCAAAAGAATTCGCGGCCTTTTCTCCAACGATCTCGCTATTGACCTCGGAACCGCCAATACATTGATTTACATTCCCGGCCAGGGCATTGTGCTTAATGAACCCTCGGTTGTTGCGATCAAAGAAGACAAGATCCGTGGCAATAAAACAATTGCCGCTGTCGGTCTCGAAGCAAAACGCATGCTGGGACGTACCCCTGGCAATATCACCGCAATTCGCCCGTTAAAGGACGGCGTAATCGCCGATTT
>CANNNN010000024.1 GCA_947506075.1 Methylococcaceae bacterium | reverse complement strand
GTCCAGATTATTCTTCCCCACCGCATCGCGATGCGCCTGGTTAAGCTCGTCTTTGCCGTAGGGCATAAGCATGTTCATGATATGCGCCGAACGGAACAAGCGATCGGTATGTTCCTGCATCCTGAAAATCGCCGTGCCTTGTTCCGCGTGATAAGCCCTGATGCCTTCAAACACGCCGAGGCCATAATGCAGGGTGTGTGTCAACACATGGACTTTAGCCTCGCGCCACTCAACCCATTCCCCATCCAGCCAAATCACGCCGTCTCTATCGTCCATTGTCATCGTTTATTCTCCAATATTAAGATTAATTATATTAAGGGCACATAGAACAAGGATTTTGACTGACAAACACTGATAAAAGTAAAATCAAAGCAGCGTGCATCCTTCCCATCAGTGTTATCTGTTTCCCTTAGTCCATATAGTCATGCCAAATCTGTTCAACTTCAGCGCTGATTTTGGCGACTTCGGCCTCGGCTATAACCGGTTTATTCCCCTGTAAAACCCGTTTATGACCGGCATCACGATAAGTACAGTAAGCGGCTTTTAATAATTCCGCATCGGATTTGGTCATAAACCCCTGCTGTTGTAATCCATCAAGCAGCCTTACATTATCGGTGTAGATCGTTAGCGCTGCATTAAGGGCTGCTTGATTCAAAACGCCAAATTGTACTATAAACTCAATATCAGCAATACCGCCTTTACTTTGTTTTAGGTCAAACTGGGCTATATCTTTGTTGGCCATGGCTTCACGCATTTTTTCGCGCATCTCGCGAACTTCCTTTTTTAAGGCTTCGGTGTCCCGGGGCAAGCACAAAATCCGGCTGCGAATAGCTTCATAACGTGCTTTAAGACCAGGATCACCGGCAATAAATCGGCCTCTGACCAAGGCTTGCAGCTCCCAGGTCCAGGCCTGATTTTTCAGGTAATCTTCATACGCGGCTATATGACTGACCAGCAAGCCGGAGTCGCCATTTGGCCGTAGACGCATATCCACTTCGTAGAGTACGCCGGACAACATCTTGGTATCGAGTATATGCCGAACTTTCTGTCCCAAGCGACCGTAAAACTGGGCGCAGGAAATGGGTTTATCACCATCGGTCAGTGCATTGCCATCCTTGCAGTCATATAAAAACACCAGGTCCAGGTCTGAACCATAACCCAGCTCTATGCCGCCCAGCTTGCCAAAGCCAAGCACAGCAAAGCCTGTCGCAGCTTCAGCGGTGCCGGGCGGCAGTCCATGCTTGTCGGTCAATATCAGCCAGGCGCGATCGACTACATGGGTCACTATGCTTTCGGCGATGTAGGTCAGATAATCGCTGACCACCATTAGCGGAATCACGCCCATAATATCGGCGGCTGCCACTCTCAACATATTGCTGTGTTTAAACTGGCGCAGCACCACCATCAGCTGTTCAAGATCCTGTACCTCAATCTGCTCCAGCAAGCCCTTAAGTTGTTGGTCAAGATCGGATTTTTTCAGCGGTTCGTACAGCGAGCGTGTATCCAGCAAGTCATCAAATAAGACCGGGTACAAGGATAAATAAGCGCAAATCCACGGACTGGCCGAGGACAATTTGATCAATTGAGACAAGGCTCCGGGGTTTTCAGACAATAGCGATAAATAGACATTCCGGCCTGCGACCGCCTCAAACAAACCAAGTATCCGCAGCAGGGTTTCGTCCGGGTTAGATACCTGCAGCATAGCCTCAAGCAGTTGCGGCATTAAGCGGTCCAGCACTCCGGCGCCTTTGCTTGTTAAACGCCTGACGGCTGCGCAGTTTTTAAAGTCTTTTATTGCGGCAAGTACGGTGATGTTATCCTGAATGCCGCATGCGCGTAAATCATCCGCCAGTTCGGCGTCATCTGCGACACAACCCCAGATTTTTTCAGCGAGTGCTGCAGTTGTCGAAGTATCCTGTTTAGATAATGAAAAAACCTGGTCAAAGACCTCGTGTACCTGAGCTCTTATTTTGTCCAGTTCCTGTTTAAAGCTAAGCCAGTCCGGATAATCCAGTGAATACGCCAATATCAGTTGCACATTTGGATCTATCGGTAAGTCGTGGGTTTGCTGGTCCTGATATTGCTGAATATGGTTTTCTACTCGGCGCAAAAAGCGATACGACTGTTTTAATTGCTCGGCATCCTTTAATGTCAGTAAGCCCCGATCGCCAAGCAGTTGCAAAACCTCCAGTATGGGACGGATTTGCAGGGCTTTATCATTGCCACCGCGTATCAGCTGAAAGGCCTGACCGATAAACTCGCACTCGCGTATGCCGCCCGGTCCGAGCTTGATATTGTCCAGGCGGTCTTTGCGCCGCAATTCCTGAGTGATCTGCGCCTTTAGCGAGCGTAATTCTTCAAACGCGCCGTAATCGAGATAGCGGCGGTACACAAAAGGCCGGAACATGTCCATCAGTTGTGCGCCGGTTTTAAAGTCGCCGGCGACCTGGCGCACCTTGATCATCGCATAGCGCTCCCATTCCCTAGCCTGAGTCTGGTAATAGTTCTCCATGCCGTCAAAGGTCATGATGATAGGGCCGCTATCGCCATAAGGCCTTAAACGTATATCGGTGCGGAATACGAAGCCGTCTACGGTGATCTCATCCAGAACCTTGATCAGGTTTCGGCACAGCCTGGTAAAAAACTCGCCATACGTCGTTTCTTTTCTATCTTGCAACACACCATCTTCTGCGTAGGCAAAAATCAGGTCAATATCGGAAGAATAATTTAATTCATAGGCGCCCAACTTGCCCATGCCCAGCACCACGATCTGTTGAGGTGAGCCGTCGGCTAATAACGGCGTGCCGCGCAGTGCGCAGGCCTCCTGATACAGAAAATCCAGCGCATACTGTATGCTGGCATCGGCCAGGTGCGATAAATCAGTCAATGTTTCGGCTAATTCGGCCCAGCCGGCCAGATCCCGCCAAGCTATTCTGACCATTTCCCTGCGCCGGAATTCGCGTAAGTAGGTCATTAACCCGGCCGCCCCTTCGGCTCCGCTCAGGGCAGCGCTTTCGATTGAGTTCAGGGCGTGTCTATCGGTGGTTTTTAGGGCTTGCCCTGAGCCTAGTCGAAGGGCGTAAGTGTTTTTACTGTACACCGACGACAAATCGCCGGAGTTGACCAGATCGACCAGCAACTCAGGCTTGCGGGTGCAGCTTTCGGCAATAAACAGGCTGGAACACCAGACCTTGGCGATGGCTGCGTCAAACTCAGGGGAGTGATTGATAGAGAGCTTAAGCTCTGTTACCCGTTCAGACCAGTGGCTTAGAGAGGCGATGACGGCTGCGGATAGCTGATCAGGTAAAGTTGCCAGATCGGACTCGATATTAGTAATAAGCGACATCGGTGAAAACCATCAATAAAAAGAGTTATGATAACGAAAACACGTGGGCAACGTATAGCGCTCTGTAAGCATCCTGATAACGGGGGGCAAAGATCAGTAGAACACTATTCGATAAAATGATAAAGTTTAAGTAACGTTATTCTTAAACCTTCTACGATTTAATCTTATGAAAATGCTTGCCTTTACCAAAAAACCCTCATTTACTGCGTTGGTCGCCCTGGTTATCGCCCTATCCGTTACGGGTTGTTCGGATGATGACCAGAAACCGGAGGCAAAATCGACAGCCGCTAACGCCGTGCATAATCCCTTTGATCATTCCCATGATACCCCGGTGACGGATATACAAAAACACAAGTTTGAGCATGAATTTGCCAGTCAATGTGTGCAAAGAGAATTAAAGCATACAGACAATACACAAACCGATAAAGACCGTTACTCGACGCCTTGCATGTGTATAGCCAAGTTTTTGATGAAAGATCTGACTGCAGAAGAAGCTGAAAAGTTTATCGGCGAACATAAAAATGCCCAGTCTTTAGTCATCAAGTATGAAAATGCGGCTTATCATTGCCTGCAACAGAACGTCCTTCCTAAAGGGCCTAACTTTTCCAGACAACAGCAGAACTGATTGCTGCTCAGCCCAAAACGGAACGCTGATGACGCAGATGTTTATGATTAAATAAGATTCTGTGTGCTCTTTTTCGGGCGCGCTGTGTTTATCATAAGCATCCGTTTTTCCCAATTAATCAGTCTATTGGCGAGAAGTTATTGCTCGGCAATCAGCTGTTGTCATGTTACTGTCTTACAACTGTCATAACACTTTAATGATAGGGATGCATAATCAGCCTGATTATTAAAATAAAAGGGCAAAGTGATGGTTAGCAATTGGGTTACAGCAAAAACACGGCAAGATTTACCGGCATACGATACCGAACTCGACGAACTGAGCGTCAACTTTGACTTTGCGTTGAGCGCTGAAATATTGGACTTGTTGTATGCGCAAAATGCAGCGGGTCAGCGGCGTCAAGCAGCCAACAAGCTCTCCATAACCCGGCTTGCCTTAGATGAGCATGAGCTTGCATTAGCCTGAACATGGTGCTTTGCGAGAACGGCAATCGCTGCCTCTCTTCTTGTGAGGACCACGTCCGTGTGGTTTGTGTCGTTCGATTACTTGACAATCAAACTGTTATTAACCGACTTCACGCCTTTAACGGTTCTTGCTAACTCTACTGCTCTAGCGGCGGAACTGGCAGAGTCCACGAAGCCGCTTAGCTGCACGACGCCTTTAAAAGTTTCAACCGTGATTTGCATCAGCTTAACCCTGGAGTCACCCAAGAGCGAGGTTCTGACTTTGGTTGACAGGGTCATGTCGTCTATATATTCACCGGTACTTTCATGGGTAGGGCCGCCTGCACAACCGGCAATCAACATTACTAAGAGCAAGCCTATAATTAATTTGAATTTGTTCATCATGTTTAACCTTTGTAGTTTAGTCAGGGTGGAAGTTTGATGGTTTTTTTGCGTTAAATTCTGACATCTCAGGATGAATGGCTTCGCCCCTGCGATGTTCCACTTTTTAATAATACAATAATATCGGCTGGATGTATTCTACGGCCTCAATGCTGATCTTTGCGGATCTTGGTCGGGGCGAGCAGCAATTTGAAAGCAGACTGGTTTTGGTCCTGTTTAAACTCCGCAAATTTTGATCCAAAGTCCTTTCGGGCGTTGGATCTGTGTGCATCAAGATCCTGAATCAAGGCACCCATGGCTAAAAAGGTATGGGCAGGAACATTAAGCGTTATCATTTCTTCAGAGAACACTTTTAAAGTGTGCTCTTGAACTGCAAAATCCTGAAAGTCACCCAAAACCTCCTGTAGTCCTTTCAGGGATTTAATCAGCTGTTTTATTTGATCCTCCGGATAAAGGCTTTGGAAAAATTCCATCAAATAGCGCAGCTTCTTACAGGATTTTCTAAGGTCATGCAGGCTTTCTGCCGGTGATTGGTCATTAATGGCCTCGCCTTCCTCTAACACTCGGGTGAATGATTTCCATATGCGCTGGTCTGCCAACGCTTTAATGGTCAGCTGGGCATTTTTTCCCATCGCTTGGCTGTAGGACGGCTCTTTAAGATACTGCTCCCATTCAGACAGCGTCGACAGATAGCGGGTTGATTGCAGTTTTTTTGCCAATTCCTGCTGGGCTTTTTGCTGTTTGACCAGTAAAAAATCATATAAGGGGTCAAGATCTTCCCTGATTGATTCCGGCAAACTGTTTTTGTAGTCTTCAAAGCTTAACAGATAAACATCCAGATCCCGGGTCGGACCGGTGACCTGCCCTAACCAGGAAAAAAAGTCGGCATAATAAGCGCTGATCTGATCGGGCAGTATGTGTTTGATCTGGCTCAGGGCAGCTCGAGTTCTTCTGATGGCAACTCTGAAATCATGTAAAAACTCGCTGTCTGTAGCGGTGATCGTGTCCTGTTCATTGACTTTGATGGCTTTAAGCAAATGACTGTAGATGAGCTTGCCAGCAATATCGGCGCGCATCGCGGGATCCAGATTGATATTCAGCTTTGATGAATAATCGTTAGGCTGGCGACCCTGGACTTGCAAGGCTTTCAGTAGAACCGGTGCGTCAGTGGCGGTTAAGTTCAATGATGTGGTCAATAGCTCGGCCAACTGCTCGGCGGCTTTGTCGTAGCCCTTTACCGGTTGCAGCAATACGCGGTTATTGAATGATCCGTATTCCTCGACCAGCAGTCGGAGTATGGTTTTTTGATCTTCATTGACGATATTTAGACGGTAAAGCTGGTAATCCAGTCTGCAAACCGGCAACAAGGCACGCATTTCCAGCAGCGGTGTCAGCTTATCGCGTATGATTCCGGGTTCGAAGGCCTTGCCGAAAGACGGAACTTTTTTAAGCGCGGAGCCTGCGATCATCAGGCCCGATTTAAGTGATCTTAATGTTAAGGCTGAATCGGCCTGGCGTTCAACTTTGCTAATGGCTTGCTTGTTAGCTCCGTCAACGGCTTGCCGTGAGCGTAGTCGAACGGTAAATTCACAACTGACGTCGTTTGAGTACAAGCGCCAGTCAAAACTATCGTAATAGGTTTTGCTGTACGACTGCGTTGAAGCCAGTTGCGTATCAGTCTCGCGGCTTAATTCGGCGATAAACTGTTCAGCCGTTAAACTCAAGGGGAACTCAAATTGTAAGGACATGTTCATTTAAAGTGTATGAGCTCAGTAGAAATCTGTTAGTTAAAAATCTCAAGCGTAACAGCATAACATTAATTAATTATGACACGGGATATGATGGCCGGGAAAATAGGTTATTATAGCCGAGCGAGTGGGTTGGAAATTAATTACAGCAAAAAAATGGCATTGTCATATTCCTGTCATATTATTTTTACATAATAGTACTACTTTAAATTATTTTGAGAGTTGATCATGAAGCTATCTTTTAAGACTAAAACGTTGGTAACTGCGCTGGGTTTTGGCATTACGGCATTAACCAGCGGCGCAGCAAGCGCAGTACAAACTGTTGATGCAGGTGTACCCGAGTATCAAAAAGCCAGCGGAATTTCCGGCAATCTGTCCAGTGTCGGTTCTGACACTCTGGCCAATCTGATGACTTTATGGGCTGAGGAATTTAACCGCGCCTATCCTAACGTCAACATTCAAATTCAGGCGGCGGGCTCTTCTACTGCGCCACCGGCGCTGACTGAAGGCACTTCAAATCTGGGACCTATGAGCCGCGAAATGAAGGATGACGAACTTCAAGCCTTCGAAGACAAATACGGCTACAAGCCTACAGCTATTCCAGTCGCTATCGATGCGCTGGCTGTTCTTGTCAACAAGGACAACCCGGTCAAGGGCTTAACCATGGAACAAGTTGATGGGATTTTTTCTTCGACCAATAAATGCGGCGGCGAAAAAAGCATTGAAACATGGGGCGATGCAGGTGTTGCCGCTTGGGGTTCAAAAAGCATCCAGTTATATGGCCGTAACTCGGTTTCCGGCACTTACGGCTATTTTAAAGAACACGCTTTATGCAAGGGTGACTTCAAAAATAACGTAAACGAGCAACCTGGTTCAGCGTCCGTAGTTCAGTCAGTCACTTCATCGGTAAACGGTATTGGCTATTCCGGCATGGGTTATACCACTTCGGGTGTGAAGATGGTGCCTTTGGCAAAGAAAGGCTCAACGACTTTTGTTGAAGCAACTCCCGAGAATGCGGTTGCCGGCACTTATCCGTTGACTCGTTACTTGTACGTTTATGTCAACAAGAAACCAAATCAACCACTATCGCCCTTAGATAACGAGTTTATCAAAATGGTCTTGTCCAAAACCGGTCAACAAGTGGTTATAAAAGACGGCTATATCCCTCTGCCTGCCAAAGTTGTTGACAAAGTATTAGCTACACTTAAATAAGTCGGTCGTAGCTCTGGTTAACATTAGCTTAACCCGACATCCCAAGCGGCAAAAAAGACGGCTGAGATTTACCTGGTGAATCTTGGCCGTTTTTTTATCATTGTCATCAAATTTCTAGAAGCTTTAGCATGTCAGAAATAAACGCACAAACACAAAAAACTTCCTCGCTAACCATCAGCTCCGGCGATATTCATCAGCGCTGGCGCCTCATTAAAGATACGCTGGCGCGTTATGGCGTAGTCGTCGGAGGCCTGGGCGTGATTGCCGCCGTCGTGATGATTTTCTTTTATTTGCTGTATGTGGTGTATCCGCTGTTTATCTCGGCGAATGCCGTAGCGGCCAGTGAATACGCGGTGCCGGAGCAGGCGCTAGGCAACACCTTGCTGCTGGAGATGGAAGAGCAAAATGAAGTGGCCGCGCGCTTTACCGATACAGGCCAAGTGGTGTTTTTTGAGGTGGTTAGCGGTAAGACACTGAAAACAGAAGCCGTCAAAATCCCTGAAGACACGCACATAACAAGCTTTGCCCAGGGCAGTCCTATCAATGAAGGCGCGGTCATTTACGGTTTAGCCGATGGCCGGGCCATCGTCGTTAAGCACCAATATAAAGTCACTTTTCCGAACAATGTTCGAGTCATTACTCCCTCGCTCAAATATCCGCTGGGCGAACAGCCTTTGGTGCTGGATGAGTCCGGCGCAGCGCTGGAGAAAATTGCGATAAAAGTGGGCGAGAGCGCTACGACTATCGTCGCAAAAACGGCCGACACCTCACAGGGTGAAGGTAAGGTTCGCTTACTCAATCTTCAAAAAGAGCAATCCTTGTTTGCCGATGAAGCGGCTTTGACGCGTACCGATTCAGTTATAGAGTTGCCAGCGGCAGGAATAGCCAATATTTTAATCGATAAGGATGAGTACAATCTGTATCTGGTCAGTAACGACGGACAGTTGGGTTTTTATGATATTAGCAACAAGAGTAAGCCTAATCTACGGCAGCAGCAGAGCGTGATTGATGCCGGACAAAAAATCACCAGTGTGGCTTTTTTAAACGGCGATCTGTCATTGCTGCTTGGCGATTCCAGTGGCCTGGTCTCTCAGTGGAGCATGGTTAAAGACAAGCTGAATAGGCCTGCGATGCAGAAAATCCGCTCTTTTAAAGTGTCTGAAAAGGCGGTGGTTGCGCTAAATGCCGAGCAGCGCCGTAAAGGCTTTATGACCATTGATGCCGACGGGGTCGTGGGCATTTATCATACAACGGCCGAGCGACAACTGATTAAAGAACATGTCAGCACTACGATGCCGACGGCGGCGGTTTTGTCACCTCGAGCCAATGCCTTGCTAGTGCAGTCGGTTGATGGAAAAATGCATCTCTGGCATATCGACAATGAGCATCCGGAAGTTTCGATTAAATCGCTATGGCAGGAAGTCTGGTATGAAAGCTATCCAAAACCTGCCTACATCTGGCAGTCGTCTGCGGCGAATAACGATTTTGAGCCTAAATACAGCTTGACGCCGCTGGTTTTCGGCACCCTGAAAGCGGCATTTTATGCGATGCTGGTGGCCATGCCGCTGGCGTTGTTGGGCGCAATTTACACCGCTTATTTTATGACGCCTCGCATGCGTCAGTCGGTAAAGCCCACGATTGAAATCATGGGCGCCTTGCCTACGGTTATTTTGGGCTTTCTTGCCGGTCTGTGGTTGGCGCCATTCATGGAAGAGCATCTGGCTGGGTTGTTTGCGATGCTGCTGTTTATTCCAGTTGGCGTGATGCTGTTTGCTTTCTCTTGGGAGTTTTTACCCAAATCCCTTAGCGAGAAAATCCCGGAAGGCTGGGAATCTGCGATTTTGATCCCGGTCATTTTACTTAGCGGCTGGCTGGCCTTTAAGTTCAGCGTACCGCTGGAAACGATGTTGTTTCACGGCAGCTTGCGCGACGGGTTCAAGAATGAACTGGGTATAGGCTATGACCAGCGCAACGCGATGGTGGTCGGCGTTGCGATGGGCTTTGCGGTGATTCCGACCATTTTTTCGATAGCCGAGGATGCGATCTTCAGTGTACCGAAACATTTAACCGTGGGCTCTTTGGCCCTGGGCGCCACGCCCTGGCAAACCATGACCCGGGTCGTGCTGTTAACCGCGAGTCCAGGCATTTTTTCTGCTGTGATGATAGGTTTTGGCCGGGCCGTCGGGGAAACCATGATCGTGTTAATGGCCACCGGCAATACGCCGGTCATGGACATGAGCGTCTTTCAGGGCCTGCGTACCCTGGCAGCCAATATCGCAGTAGAGATGCCGGAATCGGAAGTCGACAGTACCCATTACCGGGTGTTATTTTTATCGGCGCTGGTATTGTTTACCTTTACCTTTATTTTTAATACGCTGGCCGAAGTCATTCGTCAGCGCCTACGTGAAAAATACAGCTCATTATGATTAAGCCTATTATGATTAAAGCATGGTTTAAAAGCGGTACTCCCTGGATATGGCTCAATGCGGCGGCAGTCAGCGCCTGTCTTATTATGGTGGTCGCTGTGCTGGGCCTGGTCTTGGTGCGTGGCGTAGGCCATTTCTGGCCGTCCGGTGTTTTAGAGTTCAGTTATCAGGAAAAAGATGGGCAGATCAAGACCTTGATCGGCGAGCATGTCGATACCAGCATTACGCCTGCTGCGATGGCCAAGTCTAACGGCTATACGATGGCCGATAATGAAGATACGCTGGTGCAATACCTGATTAAAGTCGGTAACCGGGATATTACCGGTACCGATTTTCGCTGGATAGTGGAACGCGATATTAAACAGCAGCAATCGCCTGACGATTTGTTGGTCGTCGAACGACGGGAATGGGGTAATTTTTACGGCCGGCTGGTTGCAGTCAAGGAAGGCGGCAAACTTATCGCCGAAGGCAGCGCAGCCTTTCCTGCAGCCCAAGATAGAATAGCTCAGGCTCTGGTTGTTTTTAAACAAATTGCCCATCTGGAAAAAAAGGAAGTCGGCGCGATCAACTACAGCCTGGACCAATTAAGGCTGGAGCAGAAAAGACTGCAGTTGGAAAATCGCTGGGACACGGCAGCCGAGCAGCGCATAGCGGCTGAAAAAGCAGAGCTGGAAATTGACTATAAAAAATATCAAATCCAGTTAAGCGAACTGTATAAACAAATTCGCCGCGATAGTCTGGTCACCAAGACCGAAAGCGGTACCGAGCTTGAAATTCCGCTGGCTAAAATCGTCAGGATTTTCCAGCCGAACACGATGAGTCTGATCGATAAGATCTGTCATTATGGCGAAAAGATAATTGAGTTTTTAACCGATGATCCGCGTGAGGCCAATACCGAAGGCGGGATTTTTCCGGCAATTTTCGGTACGGTGATGATGGTGATCATGATGTCTATCATCGTGACTCCGTTTGGGGTTATTGCGGCGGTGTATTTGCGCGAATATGCAAAACAGGGTTTTCTGACCCGCCTGATCCGGATTGCGGTTAATAATCTGGCCGGTGTTCCGTCCATTGTCTACGGGGTATTTGGCCTGGGCTTTTTTGTCTATATCCTGGGCGGCAACATCGATCAGCTGTTTTTTCCGGAAAGCTCGCCGGCGCCGGTTTACGGGACGCCGGGTTTGCTCTGGGCCTCTATCACGCTGGCGTTGCTGACCTTGCCGGTAGTCATCGTTTCGACCGAAGAAGGTTTGGCGCGTATCCCAAGTTCGATACGCGAAGGCAGTCTGGCCCTGGGCGCTACCAAGCTGGAAACCTTATGGCTTACAGTGCTGCCGATGGCCAGCCCTGCGATGATGACCGGTTTGATACTGGCCGTGGCTAGGGCGGCCGGCGAAGTGGCGCCGTTAATGCTGGTCGGCGTGGTCAAACTCGCGCCAACCTTGCCGCTGGACGGCAATTATCCATTCTTGCATTTAGACAGAAAGTTTATGCATTTGGGTTTTCATATTTATGATGTTGGATTTCAAAGCCCGAATGTAGAGGCTGCGAGACCCTTGGTTTACGCAACAGCATTATTATTGGTTTTGGTTATTGTAGGGCTGAACATGTCTGCAATCATCATCAGAAATAATTTGCGAGAAAAATACCGCGCACTGGAAGGATAAAGAAATGACCGCACAACAATCACGTACCCATAGCATCGATATGAGCTCTGTTTTACGCGCCAAGAAAGACACGGGTGAGCCGCTTGAAACCTGTATCAAAGTAGAAAATCTGAACCTTTTCTACGGGGCAAAACAAGCTTTGCATAACGTAAATATGGAAATGCCCAAGAAAAAAGTCACCGCCTATATCGGTCCCAGCGGTTGCGGAAAATCAACGCTGTTGCGCTGCATTAACCGGATGAATGATCTGGTGGATAGCGTGACTATCGAAGGCCAGATTTTACTGGATAATGAAAATATCTATGCCAAGTCCGTCAATGTGGCTGCGCTACGCAGACGCGTCGGCATGGTATTTCAAAAGCCCAACCCTTTTCCCAAGTCTATCTTTGAAAATGTCGCCTATGGCCTCAGGATTCAGGGCGTTAATGACAAACGTATCCTCGAAGAAACGGTTGAAAATGCCTTGCGCGGCGCGGCGCTGTGGGACGAAATGAAAGATCGCCTGGATGACAATGCGCTGGGCATGTCCGGCGGTCAACAACAGCGTCTGGTCATTGCCCGAGCGATAGCAATAGAGCCTGAAGTGCTGTTACTAGATGAGCCTGCTTCGGCGCTGGATCCCATATCCACCTTGAAAATCGAAGAGCTGATCAACGAGCTCAAGGAAAAATACACGATTGTTATCGTGACGCACAACATGCAGCAGGCTGCGCGGGTTTCAGATTTTACCGCATTTATGTATATGGGCGAATTAATCGAGATGGGCACGACCAGCGAGTTGTTCACCAATCCTACAAAAAAACAGACCGAAGATTACATCACCGGTCGATACGGCTAACAGGAGCAAGCAATGGACAATCGCATCATAGGGCAGCACATTTCAGGCCAGTTTAATAAAGAACTGGAAGACTTGCGCCACAAGGTTTTGACGATGGGCGGACTGGTCGAGGAGCAGATCGAGCTGGCGATAACGGCATTCTCGACCGGTGACGTGGAAATGGCCGAACAGGTCATCAAGCAGGATAATCAGGTCGATGCGCTGGAAGTCGCTATAGATCAGGAATGCATGCAGATTTTAGCCTTGAGGCAACCGGCCGCATTCGATTTAAGGTTGATAATCACGGTGATTAAAATCGTTAATGACCTGGAACGCGCCGGAGATATGGCCGAGCGCATCGCGGAGATGGCCATACAATTATCGGGTGATAAAAACAATAGCAGGCAGGAGGAATATTATGAGCTCGAACACATGGCTGAATTGGTTCAAAACATGCTGCATGGGGCCCTGGATCTGTTCGCGAGGATGAACATAGAGGATGTCACGTTGATTACCGGCCTGGATGAAAATGTGGATCGCGAATACGGCAGTATCATCAGGCAGTTGATAACCAAAATGATGGAAAATCCGAGAAATATTACCCGGATGCTTGATGTACTCTGGATTGCCCGGGCACTGGAAAGAACAGGTGATCTTGCCTGCAATATCTGTGTGCATCTGATTTATATGATCAAGGGCGAAGATGTGCGGCATTTGACTCAGTCGGAACTGGAAAACAAAATTAAAGAATAGAAAATGAGGAGTAGGCGCCGTTGACTGCGGTTAGCCCTTATGCTCTGGATCAGCGCAGCAATGGCAATCGCCGACTTGCTGCTAGCTGGTCAAACGTCGGAAAGCAATTCGCATTAATTAGATTAATAGCACACGGATGACACGGCTAAACGCTGATTTAAAATGTAAGGAAAAAGGGGGTTCAACGCTAAAAAATCCGTGTAAACCCGTCCAATCAGTGTCGTCTAGTGCCGCCTACTTTTGGCATCCGCATACCATTTTCCTAGGAGTCTGTCTGACTTATAACTATTTGAATAAAAATGATTTTGCTTTTAACGGCTATCGAATTTCATAATAGTTATAAGTCCCTGACGCTAGAATTAATGGATTTAGCCTTCCGCTAATTTTAAGCCATTGTTTTTATTCAGACC
>CANNNN010000023.1 GCA_947506075.1 Methylococcaceae bacterium | reverse complement strand
CTCGGTGTATTGCCAGGAGTCGATTTTCTGGTGTTCGGCATAAGCCCGAACACGGTCTGCGGCTGTTTGCAGCGCCTGAACTTGCTTAACCGGCAAGCTATCCCAGGCCGCTTTCAGTGTTTCCGGCGCTAATTCAAGCTCAACGGCTTTTGTAATAGTCCGGTTATCGAAGCGATTGGTGTAGGTTATTACCGCTTGATCGCCATTGTTACGGACATCGGCAATAATAGCTAAAACGCGCTGATGAATTTCCAGGTCGTCGGCGGCATCAAAGCTAAGCAAATCTTGTAACTGCCGGTCAAAACCGGCAGATGAGGCGTCGAGTCGAGTGATATTTATATCGGACATAAGAAAACCAAATATAGGATGTTGATGTTTTTATCGTTCCCATGCCGGAGCGTTGGAAGGCTTTGCTAAGCCCTTTTCGCCAGCGTTTTTTCAAACTGATCCAGCAACGATTGTATGGCCTGATGCTTCATTTTCATTGCTGCTTTATTGACTACCAGTCTGGAACTGATATTCATGATCAGGTCGCGCGGTTCCAGATCGTTGGCTTTTAGTGTATTGCCGGTATCGACCAGGTCGACGATGCAATCGGCCAGTCCTACCAGTGGTGCCAGTTCCATCGAACCATAAAGTTTAATGATTTCGGCCTGTATGCCAAGGCTTGCAAAGTAACGCTGGGTTATTTTGACGTATTTGGTCGCAACGCGAACCCGCCCGGAAATTGCCGGCGCATCCTTATGCGCTGCGGTCATTAACCGGCAACAGGCGATTTTTAAATCCAGCGGCTCGTACAGACTTTCTGCACCATGTTCCAGCAGGATGTCTTTTCCTGCTATGCCCAAATCGGCAGCGCCATATTCAACGAAGGTAGGGACATCGGTGGCACGGATGATGACCAGTTGTACGTCATTCCGGGTGGTTCGTAAAATCAGTTTGCGGCAGGTATTCGGATCATCAATCGGCGTGATGCCGGCCTCTGCCAATAACGGCAGGGCATCCTCATAGATTCGACCTTTAGATACGGCAATGGTTAGCATAATTAAACCTTATTTCGGGACGCGGCGTATCGTCGCACCCAATTGAGAGAGTTTTTCTTCGATATGATCATAGCCGCGATCAATATGATAAACGCGATCGACCAGGGTGTCCCCTTCGGCCACCAGGGCGGCTATTACCAGGCTTGCTGAAGCTCTTAGATCAGTAGACATAACAGGTGCGCCGGTCAATTTTTTAACGCCTGTACAAATTGCGGTATTTGACTCCAGCCGGATGTCGGCTCCCATGCGCTGCATTTCCTGAATATGCATGAAGCGATTTTCAAAAACCGTTTCCGTGATAATGCCGACGCCATCGGCGATTGTATTCATCGCGGTGAATTGCGCCTGCATATCGGTCGGGAAAGCCGGGTAGGGTGCAGTACGAACCGAAACAGCCTTGGGCTTTTTGCCGTGCATATCCAGTTTGATCCAGTCTTTACCGGTAGTAATGTCGGCACCGGCTTCAACCAGTTTTTCCAGAACGGCATCCAGTATATCCGGGCGGGTTTTTTTAAGTTTGATGCTGCCGCCGGTAATTGCGGCGGCAACCAAATAGGTGCCGGTTTCGATCCGGTCGGGCAGGATGTCGTAGTGGATGCTTTCAAGGCCGAGCTTTTCAACGCCTTCGATAACCAGTACATCGGTGCCGATGCCGGTAATTTTGGCGCCCATTTTATTAAGAAAGTGGGCCAGGTCGGTGACTTCGGGTTCCTTGGCGGCATTTTCTATGATCGTAGTGCCTTCGGCCAGGGTGGCTGCCATTAACAGGTTTTCGGTACCGGTCACAGTGATCTGTTCCAGAACCAGTCGGCAACCTTTAAGTCTTTTCGCTTTGGCGATGATAAAGCCGTTTTCGACAACAATATCGGCGCCCATTTTAATTAAACCGTTAATATGTATGTCCACAGGACGCGAGCCGATAGCGCAGCCGCCGGGCAGTGAAACATGAGCTTCGCCAAAACGGGCCAATAAAGGACCCAGGACCAGGATTGAAGCGCGCATGGTTCTGACCAGTTCGTAGGGTGCTACAAAGCTGTTGATCGTGCTGGCATCGACTTCGATGTTCATTTTCTCGTCAACGGTCAGGTGAACTCCCATGCGACCGAGCAGTTCCATGGTGGTGGTGATGTCATGAAGATGCGGTATGTTGCCGACACTGACCGGTGCTTCAGAAAGCAAGGTTGCAGCCAGAATCGGTAAAGCGGCATTTTTGGCGCCGGAGATGCGCAGTTCTCCAGAGAGTCGTGTGCCGCCGGTAATAATTAATTTGTCCATATAAATCTTAAGGCTAAGGGATAAAGAAAAGAGCTAGGCTCTAGGCCTTTCGTCTTCACTATTATTCAGTTTGAACTGCAAAATGGCTCGATTGATCAAAGCCGCTGAGTTTGGCAAGGTTGAGCAATTGCTCGGGTATGTTTTTGAAAGCTATGTGGGATCTATTATCGCGGGAATATTTTATCCATTCGATCATCAGCGCTAGTCCCGCGCTATCTGTATTGGAGACTAGGCCTAGATCGATGGTGATTTCTTTTGCTGCTTTTAAGAATGAAAAGGATTTAAGTGTTTGTTTGTCGATGGTCGCAAAGGTTAAGTCACCGTCAATAACAAAGTGTCCGCGACCCTTTTTAATAATATTCAGTGAGCTCACTTTTTTTCTTCCGCAGCTTTAAACAGGAACTGGCCTAGCGCCTTTTCCAGAATAATCGCTGACTGAGTGATGTCTATTTTTCCGCCATTTTTCAAGTAGTCATCCGAACCGCCCGGTTCCAGATTAACGTATTGCTCACCTAACAGACCCGCCGTAAAAACACTGGCAGTAGTGTCTTCCGGCAGTGTGTTGTATCGCGCATCAATATTCATTTGCACCACGGATTGGTAGGTTTTAGGATCGAAGCTGATCGCGCTGACTCTACCGATTTTAACGCCCGCTGCCGAAACAGCCGATTTAACTTTCAAGCCGCCGGAGTTTTCAAAGCGGGCGGTAATCGTATAGCTGTCATTTTCGGTAAAAGAGCTTAAATTACTGACTTGCATAGCAAGAAAAAACAAGCCGACGATGCCTGAGGCGACAAAGAGTCCGACTAGTGTGTCTTGGGTGCTGGTGTGTTGCATGTTAATCATCTCCAAACATGAGTGCGGTCAAAATAAAATCGAGACCTAAAATACTAAAAGCTGAATTGACGACGGTACGTGTCGTTGCTCGACTGACCCCTTCCGAAGTCGGGATCGCATCATAGCCTTCAAATAGCGCTATCCAGGAAGCGACAAAGCCGAATACGATACTTTTAATAACGCCATTAATAATGTCATCCTGAAAATCGAGCTTGGCCTGCATTTGCGACCAGTATGCGCCTTCGTCTACGCCTAACAAGCCGGAGCCGACGATTTGTCCTCCGATAATGCCTACCGCGCTGAACAGTCCGGCTAGTAAAGGCATGGACAAAAAACCGGCCAAAAAGCGAGGAGAAATAATGCGTTTTATCGGGTCCACGGCCATCATTTCCATGCCCGATAGCTGCTCGGTGGCTTTCATCAGGCCAATTTCCGCCGTTAATGCAGAGCCGGCCCTGCCTGCAAACAGCAGTGCCGAAACGACAGGACCCAGTTCCCTGACCAGGGAGGCTGCAACCATGACCCCCAGTGTTTCTTCTGCGCCAAAATCTGAGAGTATGTAATAGCCTTGCAGACCCAAAACCATGCCGACAAACAATCCGGAAATAGTTATAATCAGAAAAGATAATACACCGACCGAATACATCTGCTTAAGCAGGAGTCCGGGGCGAGGCAAGACACTGAGTATGCCGGTAACTGTCTGTAACAGAAAATAGGTAGCTCGGCCAAGTTTGGTAAAGCTGGTGTGGGTGCTTTTCCCTAAATGTTGTAGAAATTCAATCATTTTAAATTAAGGTTCGAGGTGCAGGCTTAAGGCTAAAAATAGTCAGTCTTAGTAACGTTTTCCGGTTGACAGCAAGTCATCAACATAATCTTTTGCCGGATAATGAAAATGCGCCGGGCCATCGGCAGCGCCGGTCATGAACTGCTGCACCCAGTCGGATTCTGATTGTTCGATTTCCTTAGGCGTACCCTGACCGACCACTTTACCTTCGGAAAGGACATAAATGTAATCGGCTATTGCTGCTGTTTCCTGAACATCATGAGAGACAATGATACTAGTTAATCCGAGGATAGTATTCAAGGACTTGATCAGATGCACCAATGCGCCCTTGGATATCGGGTCCTGACCGGTAAAAGGCTCATCATACATGATCATCATCGGATCCAGCGCAATGGCCCTGGCCAGCGCAATACGCCTGGCCATGCCGCCGGATAGTTCGTTAGGCATTAGCTTCCGTGCGCCTCTCAAGCCTACCGCCTGCAATTTCATCAGAACCAGTGTGCGTATCATCGATTCGGGAAGATGGGTGTGTTCGCGCAAGGGGAACGCGACATTATCAAAGACATTCATATCCGTTAATAATGCGCCGCTTTGGAATAACATGCCCATGCGTTTACGCAGATTGTACAGATCGGTACGGCTTAGGCGATGGACGTTGTTGCCATCGACGCTAATAGTGCCTAGCTCGGGAAATAATTGTCCGCCAATCAGTTTTAACAGTGTTGTTTTTCCGGTGCCACTAGGTCCCATGATCGCAGTGATTTTACTGCGTTCGAATTCCAGCGAAATGTCGTCAAATATTTTATTGTTGCCGCGAGAAAACGACAAGTTTTTCACAGAAACCAGGCTGTTTTGCGGAAGGGCGCTGTTATCCATTGCGTAGATAGCTAAGTGTGGAAAATTTAACAGGCTATTTTCCACGACTACTCCCTATTAAGTCAATCTATTGTGCTGCGGGTCTCAAACAGAATAGTTATGCAAGGTTGAATTTAGGTGTGCGCTCTGATTTTGAATCTGGTGTTATTTGATTCGATGCGTGATAACGTCTTGGACTGCTCATCAATATGATAGAGTTGGGCGTTGATAGGCAGATCCAGTTACAGCGTTGAATTATTAGTCACTGATTTTTTAAGTCGTGTTTGCCAGACAGAATAAAAACTCTGGCCTAACTTAAGTGTGAGTTATGGCTAGAATAATCGTGCTGAAAAAATAGTGCATTTGTTAGTAAAACTAAAAGCTGAAACATAGCTGCACCCGCTATTGCAAAGAATGACACCAGTAAAAGCATTGTCTTTATGAGTTTCATGTTGTGTTACCCAAAGTAGTTGTTTGATTTCAAGGTTAATAATCCTCCTGTTAACTAAGCAAAACAAGTGATTTCAGCAACATAAACAGTGCTGATTTTATGGCTTTATTTGAAGTTTTAATAGGTCGTTGTTAGTCTGCAACAATCCATTTGAGGGCGATTTAAGACAGATTTAAAGAATGCGTATGTGAGTAATTGAGCAGATAGTTTTCGACTGTTTTTATATTTTTGTATGGAAACAACAGTAAAAAAAAGGCTTATCCACTGCCAAATTGATGAATAATTCAGCTGGAAAGTATGTAGACGCCGCAATGGTTGCCGATTATTTTTGATCTGTGTCGGCGAGGCAGTTCCCTTAATGATATTTACTTGAAAATATCGAAAAGAATAACATTATAATAAAAATAACTAGTGGGGATGACAGCAACCGAAATCGAGAGCAAGTCTCAGCCGATCTGTCGCAACGGTTGAATCTGATCGGTGAGGCACTCCCGGGCTTGGAAATAAATTGGTCGGATCAAATAATAGTTAACGGTAAATCAAAATGAATTACGACAATCAAAAAATAGAAATAGCTAAAAATTTCGCCAAGTTGCACCAAACGCCATTTGCTGCATGGACGCCTGATAAGGAGTATTTGTCAGATGACGACCGTTATTTGTCCGTCTATGAAGATCTTATTATTGGCGTTTATGGAGATTGCTACGGGGTTAACGCCGAGTATGACGAAGAGGGTGGCTTAATAAGTGAAGCTACAGAATTCGAAGTTGAAGTCGACCGATTCGAAGCCAACGGTGACCGGAGTGAATTATTCTTTTTTGAAATAAACAGTGAATTGACAGGGGCAGGTAAATTCATTGAGGATCATGGCAGATACGGCGACTGGTAGTCAGTTCAATTTCCAATCACTTAAGTAAGTAGGTATTATAAAAAAGCTAACGATTTTAAATCCCGTAAATTTGATTAATTTAATATAAATATAGACTGATGAGTACTTTACCTAATTGCCCCAAGTGTGGCTCAGAATACACTTATAGCGATGGAACCATGTACATTTGCCCTGAATGCGCGCATGAATGGTCTCAAGACGCACAGGTGCAGAGCGATGATCGTGTTATCAAAGATGCTAACGGCAATGAACTGCAAGATGGAGATACTGTCACTGTTATTAAAGACCTGAAGGTTAAAGGCTCATCTTTGGTGGTCAAGGTTGGCACTAAGGTTAAAAATATTAGGCTGGTCGATGGCGATCATGATATCGACTGTAAAATCGACGGAATTGGAGCGATGAAGCTTAAATCAGAGTTTGTTAAGAAAGTATAACAGTCAGTGCTGGAAGATTGAGAGACTTGTTATCGTGTCTCCCTAATTGATAATTTATCGAGTTTTATGAGGAAGATAACGGTTAAACTTATCCAGCAGGTTTTCCACTGCCGTGACCTTCTCAGTATTAATTGATATGACTGCAGATTGTTCCTGATCCGATAGTGATTGCGCCGATTGCTGTTGCCGATGCAGTACCGCTGCAGTCGCTTCCGAAGCATCATCTTGGCGTTGCTTGATACGTTGGCATAACGCTTCATTTGATGCCTGACAATTAATGATATGAAACCGCACGCCGCAGTCAGTCGCAAGTCTTCGGAACAGTTCGCGTTGTGCGGATTTAAGAAAAGCCGCGTCAATAATAACTGGAAATCCGGCTTCAAGAATGCCTTGAGCCAGTTCTTTAAGATGCAAATAGGTTTTTAGATTGGCCTCTTGGGTATAAAGTCCGTTGTTTATGCCGCTGCCTGATTCCTCGTTAGGCCGATAGCCGAACAGTCGTTTGCGTTCTATGTCAGAACGTATCTGCACCGCGCCGATTTTTTCGGCGAGTTGAGAGGATAATGTAGTTTTCCCTGAGCCTGAATAGCCGTGGGTAATGATCAAAATACTTGAGCGTGGCAGGGTCATCTGCTCAGCCAGATCGGCAAAAACCGCATATTCGCAATGCGTTTGTTTGGTGTCGGATTGTTGCTTTATATGCAATAAGGCTACTTTAGCCCTTACCAGCGCCCGGTAAACCAGGTAATAACGCAATAAGGCCAGTCCCTGATAATCGCCGGTGTGTTGCAAATAGCGATTAAGAAAACGGTAAGCATACTGCGGATAAGCAAAATGCAGCAGGTCGATGATCAAAAAGGCCACTTCGCTGATTACATCGATCCAGCGCAACATGGGATTAAATTCTATGCAATCAAATACGGTTACCTTGCCGTTTATCAGTGTCATATTGCCTAAATGCAGGTCTCCATGGCATTCGCGGACATAGCCTTGCTGTTTGCGCTGCTGCATTAATCCGGCTAGTTTCTGCCATTCATTATTAGCCCATTGCTGGATATCCATGAGCTGCTGTTTTTGTAAGTCTCGATTCAATAGTGGTCTGATATGGTCGAAATTTTCGGTAAACCAGTGTCTGATGTCTGCGCTATCGCCAAACTGAGCGTTTTCCTCCATCTGCGCATTCGTGTCATGAAAATGGCTAACAATATCGACAAGTTGATCGATATGATCCGTTTTCAGTTGCCGGTTCTGAGCGCATTCACTTAGCAACTGCCCAAGTGGAAACTGAATCATCTTGACGGCATATTCTATGGCTACACCTTCGCCGCCAAGCTTTGGGGCATCAGGTGTTCCGGTTATCGGAATGACCGCAAGATACAGATCCGGGGTCAAACGCTGGTTGAGTCTTAGTTCTTCATTGCAGTAAAAATGGCGCTTTTCCAGCGTGGAAAAATCCAGGAACCCGAAGTTGACCGGTTTTTTAATTTTGTAGGCGAATTGCCCAGTCAGCAACACCCAGGAAATGTGGGTTTCAACGAGACTGCCGGAAGTCATTTCAGCTAAGGTTTGGATCAGATTAAGGCTTGAATCCTGCGCTGTTTTATGGCTCATATTTATAACCCCTGATGTAATCAATAATCAGATGGTAGTACGACCATGGCCTGACACGCAACGCCAAAAAAGTCAGGAGCTGAAAATTACGTCATTCGCAAAAAATTTAAGGCGCTGTTTTTACCGCCAGCGTCACTATGAAATCGGTTTCTATGCTGAGTTCTATGGCCGCTTTAAGGGCTAGTTGAACATTTTCATTGGCTCGCCATGCAAAAGGCGTCATCTGTAACAGGGCGACTCTTTGCTGGGGATTGGGTGAGATTGTATAGCTGATGCGTTGTCTATCAACAAGCTCAAAGCCATGTGGCAGGTCATGTGTTAATAGATGCTCGTGTACTTCGGAATAGATGAATTCTTTTAATTGCCATAGATGCCGAGGACCTGGCGTCACGGTCAGTAAAAGTCCTGACGGTTTCAATACTCGTAACAGTTCAAGAGGGTTTGATGGGGCAAATATCTTCAGTAGAAAATCAAAATATTGATCTGCATAAGGCAAGCGGTTGACACTGGCGACTATAAAGTTGGCCTTGGGCTGTTTCTGGGCTGCAGCGCGTACGGCAAATTTGGCGATATCGAGGCCGTGTAAAATCAATTTTGATGCACAATGGGCTTCGATGTGTCGGCTGTAGTAGCCTTCTCCGCAACCTAGATCCAGCAGATGCTCGGCTTGGTTGGCATTGATCAGCGATGCCACTGCTTTAGCCAGTGGTTCATAATAGCCGGCTTCCAGGAATTCTCGTCTGGCCTGCATCATGGGTTTGTTATCACCCGGTTCCACGGAGCGTTTATGTTGCGCCGGCAACAGATTTAAATAACCTTCCTTTGCAAGGTCGAAGTGGTGATTATTTTGGCAATTATAACTATTGGCCGATAGCTTCGATTGTAATGAGCTGCCGCAAATTGGGCATGAATAACAAGAGGATGGCGTATGATGTTGAAGCATGTAAGCGGGAGCTTTACTCGTCTACTTAGGCAGAGTAAATGGTGAGATGGGTTAGCGATAAGACAGGATTAACGGTATTAACCCTGCCTTAATTAAAAGACTGATCTAGCGATTAGATAGACTTGTAAGCGGCTATTGCTTTCTTTAATTCAGTAATAACATTTTCAGTATCTGCTTGTTTGCCTAGTATTTGCGCTTTGATGATGCTGGCCAGGCCTTTTTGTACTATTTCATGATTGCCTGTGATTTCATCAGAAGCTCCACGCGCTGCTTTTTCATGTAAATAAGCGGCATTGAAATCATGCTTGGCGATTTCAGCTAAAGCTTGTTCAAGATGACCAGCAGCGCGAGAAGCGGGTTCTTCGGCAAAAGCTGCAGAGCTTGCACCTAAAGAAATAGCCATAGAAACGGTAAGTGCTAATTTTTTGATTAAATTCATTTAGGATATCTATAAATTGTAATGATGTGAATTCCAGGTGCTGCCTGGAAAGAAATGGTTGGAAAAGCACTCGCTTTTCAGGAGCTATCATAATACGTTTAAGCGATTAATTATACAGTCAATTTTTAAATCTTGTACTTTCAGGGTTTTCTTTGCAGGCGGAACTAGTACCTCGAATGCCAGTATTGAACTATCTCCTGTCTTCATTCAGGTGTATTTTTGT
The DNA here is from genome assembly GCA_947506075.1 of Methylococcaceae bacterium. Taxonomy (GTDB): domain Bacteria; phylum Pseudomonadota; class Gammaproteobacteria; order Methylococcales; family Methylomonadaceae; genus Methylobacter_A. The sequence continues at coordinate 4,153 of CANNNN010000023.1, read as the reverse complement.
GCTGCTGACTAGGTATACACGGCGAGTCCAACGCTGGCTTTGGAGACGAACGAATTATTTAAAAGTGTGTAAGCTAGACAAAACCATAGAGTGTAAGTTATTTGATTTTCATTTCTTAAATGTTGCCGTTATTTAGCCATGCACGGAAAGGTTCCACCTGCCAGATGTGCCTCGCGTACTCTTGGATTGCACGGTCGGACGAGAACTTTCCCATGCGTGCGACGTTGAGGATAGCCATACGTGTCCAGTGCGCAGGGTCTCGATAGGCGTGACCGACTTCTTGCTGGCAATTCACATATGCCCGATAATCAGCCAATAACAAGTATTCGTCATGCTGCAGCAGATGATCGGTAAGCGGTCTAAACAGTTCGGTGTCGCCGTGGGAAAATAGCCCGCTGTTAATCAGATCAATGGTTTCTTTCAGTTCCGGATCGTCGTGATAGAAATCGCTGGGGTGGTAACCTTCGGCTTTCACCTTTAGAACCTGATCGGCAGTCAGGCCAAACAAGAAGAAATTTTCCGCGCCCACCTCCTCACGAATCTCGATGTTGGCACCATCCAAGGTGCCAATGGTCAATGCGCCGTTCATCGACAACTTCATGTTTCCGGTCCCCGAGGCCTCCTTGCCAGCGGTTGAGATCTGCTCCGACAGGTCGGCGGCGGGATAGATGTTTTGTGCGTGCTTGACATTGTAATTGGGCAGAAATACCACCTTGATCTGATCCCGTACATCAGGATCGCGATTAATGACCTCTCCGACCGAATTGATCAGCTTGATAATCAGCTTGGCCATAAAATAACCTGGCGCAGCCTTGCCGCCAAAGATAAAAGTCCTCGGCGTGATGACCAGCTTGGGATCGGCTTTAATTTGGTTATACAAGCTGATGATATTCAGAACATTCAGATGTTGACGCTTGTACTCATGGATGCGTTTCACCTGGATATCGAACAGCGATGCGGGATCAACAGCAATACCTGTTCTGGCCTGAATGATCTTCGCCAGGCGAATCTTGTTAGCATGTTTAACATCAGCCCAGGCTTTTTGCAGGCTGGCATCGTTAGCATGATTTTCTAGTGCTTTCAGGCGATAGAGATCGGTTAGCCAGCCCTCGCCGATCTGGTCATCGATCAATCGAGTCAGTCCAGGGTTGCTCAAAGCAATAAAGCGCCGGGGCGTTACGCCGTTGGTCACGTTGTGAAAACTGTCCGGTGCCATAGCGTAGAAATCCGGGAACAGTTGGCTCTTCACCAGTTCGGAGTGCAGTTTTGCTACGCCATTGACCGCATGGCTGCCGATTACCGCCAGATTGGCCATGCGCACGAACTTATCACCGCTTTCGTCGATGATCGACATGCGTGCGACTTTTCCTTCATCGCCCGGAAATTTGAGCCGCACTTCGTCGAGAAAACGGCGGTTAATCTCGAAGATGATCTCGAGATGGCGGGGCAGGATTGATGCGAACAAGGGCAGGGACCATTTTTCCAGGGCCTCCGGCAGCAAGGTATGATTGGTGTAGGAAAGCGATTTTTTAGTAATATCCCAAGCCAGCTCCCAAGGCATCGCATGCTTGTCGATAAACTGGCGCATCAGTTCCGCGACGCTGATAGAAGGGTGGGTGTCGTTCAGCTGGATACAATACATCTCGTGAAAACGAGATAGCGGCAATCCCCGGCGCAGGCACAGGCGGATCATGTCCTTAATGGAACAAGCTACGAAGAAGTATTGTTGCTCGAGCCGCAAATGCTTGCCTTGCATCTGCTCGTCATTAGGGTATAAGACTTTGGAAATATTTTCCGAGTAGACTTTTTCCTCGACCGCTCCGTAATAATCGCCGCGATTGAAATCGGCAAAATCGAAGGATTGCGCGGCCTCGGCACTCCACAGACGCAACAGAGCGCAATTGTTATTGCGGTACCCGAGTATCGGGGTATCGTAGGGGATGCCGACCACGACCCGATCCGGCATCCAACGGACACGATACGCGCCAAGCTCATCGGTATAAGGCTCGGTGTGACCGCCCAGTTTGACTACCTGAGAGAAGTGTGGACGCGCGATTTCCCAGGGATTGCCATGGCGTAGCCATTTGTCGGTGACCTCGACTTGCCAGCCGTCCTTGATGATCTGATTGAAAATGCCGAATTCGTAGCGTATGCCATAGCCGATAGCCGGAAATCCGAGGGCCGCCAGCGAGTCAAGATAACAGGCAGCCAGTCGCCCTAAGCCTCCATTGCCAAGGCCTGGCTCTTTTTCCAATCTGACGAATTGATCGAGATTGAGCCCCAACTCGGCCAGCGCCTGGTGAGCATTCTCGCTGATGCCAAGATTGAGCAGATCTTTGCCCAAACGAGGCCCGACCAGAAATTCGGCCGACAAGTACGAGACCTGCCTGATATCGGGTACATTCCACAGTTCAACCTGTTTAATCCAGCGGTGCATAATGCGGTCGCGCACGGTAAGCGCGATGGCCTGATAGTGATCCTCGGCAGTCGATATGTCCAGCGGACGACCCAACACATAATTGAGGTTATCCTGAAAGGCGGCTTTCAGTGCTCTCGGGCTGTTCCCGGTTCGCACATGGACATCGACAGCGGAGGACGAGGGTGCGGCTTTGGGTATGTTCTCAGTCATAGCAATCTCCTTGGAATTTTTTGTTCATTAATAGAAACGAAAAACCCGATTTTCGGGGGTAAAAATAGTCGTCAATAATTAGCAAGAAGAAGGATTTTTTCGATCGACGCCTTCGCCATAATGTGCAAGCAGAGCGATGAGGTAGGGTCCTGTTTTTTCAGTGGTGTCATGATAAGCCCATTAAGGGGCAACAGCCTAAGAAGATGTGTTGTTTGACTTCCTCAAGCGGGATACTAGGGTCTGGATAGTCAATCAAGTTCACCTGCTAGGTAAGAGCACTTATTGATTGGCCCGGTTTAAAGCTCTATTCTAGAGCCAAGTCCCCCAGAAAAATTTCGCAACGGATTGATATTTAATAAAATCCATATAATTTTTTAGTAAATATCAATACAGTCAAGCCATGGTAGAAATACTCACAGCCCTTGATCCTGCAGCGCTCAGCAGTCCAGTCCTGTATCGATTGTCCTGTGTGTAAACGGGTAACACGACATCAAGCATATAAAATTCGGGAATGTTCATGCTTGAAACGCTACGGATCAACAAAGGAGAAAGGTATTTATCAACACCATAAGCCAACAATGATGACCTGCAGACCTCAAAACTGCATGATTACCCTAGCCCTAAACCAAGCCGAGCGGATAGCGGCGTTGTCTATTCACTAGATACCTACACAGGACAGTTCATGTTGAAAAAATCCCACAAATTCTGGGCAATCACTCTCTTGCTACTATCCTGCTGCAGTTTGCTGTCAATTATGGCGGTTAACGGGCTCGCCAAAGCATCCGGCTGGCAGACCCACGCATTTCAGGTCATCAACAAAGCAGAAAACCTGTTGTCTAATTTGAAGGATGCCGAAGTCGGTCAACGGGATTATTTGTTGACTAACGATGAACGCTTTCTCGACTCCTATTTTACCGCCACTTCGCTGATTGAAGCTGACTTGACCGAGTTGCAACAGCTTATAAAAGACGATCCCCAGCAACAACAACTCGACAAGCTAAAACCGCTGGTCGCTGCCAGGATGGCAATGCTCAAGAAAACGCTTTCAATACAGCAGTATAACACTGCAGGTGATGCGCTGGAGATGGTCAAAAAAGGTCAAGACAAGGCAGTCATGGATGCTATTCGTCTCGTACTTCAAGGCTTCACGCAGAATGAACAGAATGAGCTGGCTCAGCAAATTACAACGTTGGCAGTCAACATACGCTATCTGGTCCTAAGCATAATTGCCAATACTTTGCTGGTAATTTTTGTGGCTGCAGGCGTTAGCTATCAGCTGCGCCTACGGGGCGAAGAATCTTGCCGCAAAGCCGCTTTTCAAACTACTTTACTGGACAGCGCTAATGCCGCGATCATTTCCACTACGCCGGACGGCATCATCACCAGCCTCAATCGCGGCCTGGAACAGCTGCTCGGTTACCGCGCAGAGGATCTGGTCGGCAAGCAGTCACTGCTGATCTTTCACGATGCAGATGAGCTTACGGAACGCGCCGACAGCTTGAGTTCGGACATCAATACCCGTTT